>JAPYQV010000354.1 GCA_029937205.1 Alphaproteobacteria bacterium | reverse complement strand
GTCCGCCACAGCCCGAATAACTCTCAAGAAGGCTGTGGTCCAATAGGTGAATCTCAATGCCGCGATTTCCAGAGCCCTCCTGGTCGAGTCCGGTTCGGCCTATATTCACTCAGTGAGCGTATCATTACGTTTTTGGCGGATATGATTTTACTCGTACCGATTCATAGCGTTGTTCATACTCGGATCGATTCTAAATGAATATTCGCTCCGGTGCCGATGTCTTGCCCGGGCGCGCACAAATAGCCCAAGAAAATATTGCTGCCGACAACCCAAATCAGCCCGTCATCAATATCGATTGCGCGCCATCTGGCGAAACTTATCTGATGAAAACCGGGCTAATACAGCAGCTCTGCCAGCACCTCATACAATGCCGCCTTGAGCTCAAAGCCAATTCCGGGCGCGTCGGGCAAACGCACATAGCCATCCTCAATCGGGGTGTCGTCGGCGAAGCCGCCGAAGGGTTGGAAAACGCCGGGGTAGGATTCGCAGCCGCCTAAACCAAGCGCGCTGGTGAGGGCGAGAGAAAGGAGGTTGCCGCCGTGCGGGATGAAGCGGCGTGGCGACCAGCCTTGCTCCTCCATCATCGCCGTGATGGCAATGGTTTCGGTGACGCCGTAGGCCAGGGCGGGATCGAATTGCAGGTAATCCACGCCCCGGCGCAGACCGCCATGACGGATCAGGTTGGTGGCGTCCTGCAGGGACAGGAGATTTTCGCCGGTAGCGACGGCGTTCGGGTAGTTGCGGACGATCTCGGCGTTGAGTTCGTAATCGAGCGGGTCGCCCGGCTCTTCGAACCAGCGCAGATTATAGGGTGCCATGGCAGCGCTGTATTTAAGCGCGGTCTCCAAATCGAAGCGACCATTGGCATCCACCGCGAGGCGGCTGCCGTCGCCGCCGAGTATTTGCAGTACGGCCTCGATACGCTCGATGTCTTGCTCCAGCGACGCGCCTCCGATTTTTATTTTTGCCCAGGTGTAACCTTGGTCGAGATAGCCGCGCACTTCGTCGACCAGGCCGGGGATGCCCTTCTCGGCATCGTAATAACCGCCCGCCGCATAGACGAAGACGCGGCTTTCGGCCTCTTCGCCACCGAGCAGGCGCCACAACGGCACATCAGCAATTTTGGCTGCGGCATCCCACAGCGCGATTTCGACCGCCGCCACGGCGACGGCGCGCTCGCCGTGCCCGCCGGGCTTTTCGTTTTGCAGCATGGCGGCGCGGAGCTTCGCCGGATCGATATTGTCGCCCGCCGCGTTTTGCTGCTCCTCGGAGTTTAATGCCAGGATGCGCGGCGCCAGGCGGGTACGGATGATCTCGCCTTGCGCGTAGCGGCCATTCGAATTGAAGCCATAGCCGACGACCGGCTTGCCGTCGCGCATGACATCGGTGATGACCGCGACGGCGCTCACCGTCATCTTGCTGAAATCGATGACGGCATTGCGCATGGCCACGCCCATAGGCACGCTTTTCTCGCGAATGTCGGTGATGCGCATGCCGCAGTCAGGCCAATGCCTGTTCGATGCTGTCTTCGGTGCAGAGCGCGTTAATGGCACGCTTGCGCGCTTGTGCCTCCTCCACCGAGACCAACTCGAAATCATAGATATCGTTGGGGCGTGATTGGCCGAGCTTCCAGAAGGCGCATGACGGTACAGTGAAGGGGTTGATGAAGCCACCCAGCGTCAGGGTATCGTGCAAGAGGATAATCGGCGTCTGGCCGCACAGATTGATGGCGCCGATGGGATAGCCGTGATCGATGGTGTTGGACGGGTCGGAGCCGTTCTCCGGCGCCTTGTTGGTCGCCTTGTCGGTAAACGTCCATTCCGGGCCGTCGAGGCGGAAGCCGACGCGGTTGCTCTTCGGCGAAAGCCTCCATTCGCTCTGCAAAAAACGCTGCTGACCGGCAGCATCGATCCAATCGTCGTTGGGGCCGGCGCAAACCTCGATTTGCCAGCGATGATTGTTGGAGACTGCCGGTCGGCAGGATTCTTTGACCTGCCTGCCGGGCACCCCCTGCCCCTCTCCCACGGGAATTTCACTGCCCGCTTTCAGAGGCGCGCCGTTCAACCCGCCGCATTTGCCGAGCACAAAGGTCGCGCGCGACCCGAGGAAAGGCGGCGTGTCGATACCGCCGGCGATGGCCAGATAGGTGCGCGCGCCGGTCAGCGCCGAGCCGAGTTCGAGCACTTGCCCGGCGCCGACGGCGATGCTGTGCCAGAGCGGCACCGGCGCGCTGTCAAGTTTCGCCGCCATGTCGCCGCCGCACAGGGCGATCACGGCGGCGGTGTCGAAGCGCAGCGTGGGGCCGATGAACTGGCATTCGAGCGCGGCATCGCCGGGCGCGTTGCCGACCAGGATATTGGCCAGGCGGAACGACCAATGATCGACTGGCCCGGACGGCGGGAAGCCCATACCGAACGCCCCTTTACGCCCAGGATAGTCCTGAACGCAGGTCTCGAGACCGGGCTTCAGGACTTCAATCACAGGCCTGGTCACAGACGGGGTGCCTTCACCCCGGCGCGCTCACACCAATGATCAAGAAGCGCCGAGAAGTCTTTGTTATAAAACGAAGTACTTCGAGAAAGACTAACGCTCTCGCGGGCCGCAGCAGCAATCGGCAACGGCACTTTAACCTGATTGGCGGCGTTGACGATCAGGGTCAGATCCTTGTGCGCCAGATCGATGGTGAAGCCCGGTTCGATATCGCCGGTGAGCACCTTGGTGGCGTAGTTCATCTTGAGCTGGCCGTTGGTCGCGGTGGTGCCATGGATGACGTCGAGAGTGGTTTGCAGATCGAGACCGAAGCGCGTCGCCAGGGTCAACACCTCGGCGTTCATCTGGCACGAGACGATGCCGAGATAGTTGTTGATCAGCTTGGTGCGCATGCCGTTGCCGACCGCGCCGCAATGGTGGATGGTCGTGCCCATGGCCTCCAGCAACGGACGCACGCGGGCAAAATCTTCGTCCGAGGCGCCGACCATAAACAGGCTCTCGCCGGCGTTGGCGTGTTGGGCGAGGCGACCGACTGGCGCATCGACCACCGCAATGCCAGCCTCGGAAAGACGCTCGACAAGAGTGTCGGTGGTTTCCGGGTCGACCGTGCTCATATCTAAAAGCAGCATGCCGTCGCGGCCATGGGCGAGGACGCCGGCTTCGCCGAGCACCACCGCCTCCACCTCCGGCGAACCGGGCAGCATGGTGACAACGATATCGCTGTTTTCCGTGAGCTCGGCGATGGAGGCGGCTTCAATTGCGCCCTGCTGCACGAGGATGGCGACAGGTTCGGGCGCGATATCGAAGACGCCGAGCTGGAAGCCCTTGGTTTGCAGGTTGAGCGCCATGCCCTTGCCCATGGCGCCAAGACCGATAAATCCGATGCGTTCCGTCATGATATTTTATCCTTATTGGTTTAGAACCGTCCGTCCGTGTTCAGTGACCCTACCCACTTTTTGTAGGCGCCGACCGAGAAGCATTGATAAGCGGTGATGTTGAATTCGTAGCTGCCATCGGCAACGCGCGCCTCGATATAGTCGAACTCCTCTGCGCCGATGGGCACGAACTTCACCCGGTCGGCGGCATCCAAGAGCACCACGCGGTCCTTGAAAATCGGGTGGCGCTGCTGGGGATCCCAGAGCGGTATCGGCGTGCGGCCGATCAGATTGTAACCGCCCGGCCCCGGCGTGGTGTAAATCGAGGTCGATAGCCCGCCGACGCCAATCGCGCCAAGCGTTGTCCAGGTACGCGGCGGATTGTATTTGGGCGATGTGATGGCGCACCTGGGGTCGAGCGCGCGAAGGAGCGGCAGACCGGG
>JAPYQV010000353.1 GCA_029937205.1 Alphaproteobacteria bacterium | reverse complement strand
CCATTGAGATGGCCTTCTCCAAGCTCAAGGCCGCCCTGCGAAAAGCCGCCGCGCGCACCATAGACGAGCTCTGGCAGATCATCGCCGAGGCCATCGACGACTTCACACCCACTCAATGTCAAAATTTTTTCACTGCGGCCGGCTATGAACCGGAATAAATTGAATCTGCTCTAGTCACCTAGCCAGGCAGCGGCTCAATCCGGCTCGGCCCGGCATTTGCTGCGGTTTTGCCGCGCCATGCATCGAACAGGCCAAGCGCTTCCGCCTTCTCCTCGCTCGACATCTGATTGGAGATCGCCTCGAGTGCCTTCAACGCGGTGCCGATGCCGTGCTGCGCCGCGAGCGAAAGCCAGAGATAGGCTTGGACGCGGTCTTTCTCGATGCCATGGCCGGTCGAATACATATGCCCGAGCCGGGCCTGGGAAGGGTAATGCCCGTTCTCCGAAGCGGCACGGTACCATTTCGCCGCTTTGCCAAGGTCCAGCGCCACGCCCTTACCTTCTGACAACAGCACAGCAAGGTTAAACTGGCTGTGCGCATCGCCCGCCTCTGCCGCACGCTCAAACCAGTCCACCGCTGCTTGCGGATTTTCAACGACACCGTTGCCCATGGCGTACATGGCGCCAATATTGTTCTGCGCCTGAATATTGCCGCCTTCGGCCGATTTCAAATACCACGCAAAGGCCGCCTTATCATCAACATCGACGCCATCTCCATTGGCGTAAAGCGAGCCTATCCAGGCCTGCGCGTCGGCATTGCCGGCCTCGGCAAGCGGCAACCAGATGCCCATCGCCGTGGTGAAATCCGCCGCCATATAGGTCACCCGGCCGGACTCAAGCAGCGCTTTTGCCGACGTGGATTTCTTTTTTCTAGGGCGTGGTTCTTTTGCTTTTTTTGTAGACATAGACGCAATCCGTATCCTCGCTGCGATCCGGCGCCGGCGCGCCATCGGATTTCAGAAGATTGAGAAAATAGTCATGAGCCGTCCGCGCCGCCTGATGGGTCAGTGCTTGCTTGTAAAGCCACGGGTCGATCTTGCGGTCGAGCTTATGGGTGGAGAACAGAGCTTTTTGTGGGTCATCGGTGAGGCCGACATAATAATCCGAGAAATCACCGCCGAACTCTTTGATGTAGGCGAGGATCTCATACTTGATCTGTTGCACGCTGTAGACCATGCGCCGGGCACCTCAGCGGCCCGGCTGGGCAAACAGGGGCACGGACCAATAATAGTCATGCTCCGCCAAAATGCATGCCACCAGGAATTTCTGGAAATCGTACCCCGAAGCACAGTTCTCTTTGCGCAGCGGCTTGGTCGCAGCATTAAATTCCTGCTGGCGTGCCACGCCGTGCGCCGCGCATTGGTCGAGTGTGTCCATCCAGCTTGACGTCAGTTCATCCACATCAGATGCGCTCTCATCAACGAATAGGCTGATCCGCTCCAGGGTCATTGTCGTGGCGGTGGGTTGGAGAATGACGCCAAGGACATGATCCGGCATCAGCACAAGCAGCAGATTGGGAAACAGCCAGCACAAGCGCGCGCTTTTCTGTTGCGGCGTCGTCAGGCCGTGAATTTGAACTGTATGAGCGGGCTTATCGGCGCTAGCGGGCTTTGCCGGTTTCGTGGATTGTCCGTCGCTAAAGGGCAGCGCAAGATTTTTCAGAAAGGCGCGGCCGGCAAGCTTCCAATTGCAGTCATATTCGCGTCGCTCTTGCGCCACCAAGCGGAGGTCGCCATCGAAAACGCGGCCAAGCGGCTTCGCCAGACCCTTGAAATGGGCGCGGAGCGGTTTCGATTCAGTATCGAGATTCACGAAAATAAACGGCCCCCAACTGTCGACTTTCACCGGCAGCAGCCGCTCCGGTCGGTCGCCCAAATATTGGCCGCCCATTTGAGAACCCTCACCGGTCTCACTGCTGTCGATGGCGCCGCGGTCGCGGCTATAGCCGCAGGAAGTAAAGGAGCATTTCGTTTTGATGCCGGTTTGGCATTGGGCCGGGACCGACCGGCAGCCGCCGTGCTGCGCCTTGTTGAAGCGCCCGATCAGGCCGCCATCCTTGGTGCGTTCCACATGGATGCCGTGATGGCCGATGGTAAACGGCAGAAGATCCCCGGCATTTGGTATCTCCTGTTGTGTGCCGATGCAGATCCAATTGCGGGTCCACACTTTCTCGTCCTCAAGGTCGGCGAATATTTTGGAGCGGAAGGCCGCGGGCGGCAGCGCCTCAGCTCGGCCAAAAGGCCGCTGTGCAGCGCGGTACAATTTCGGCTCGATGAGGTCGAGTCCCTCATCGAAATAGCCTAAATCCGGATGCATATTCATGGCCCGTTAGCCTGCCTCAATAAAGCATCCCCGCGCCCTCGCAATGACGAAGACGCGGGGCAATTGGCACCCTTCCGGCGGAATTAC
Source organism: Alphaproteobacteria bacterium (assembly GCA_029937205.1). Classification (GTDB taxonomy): domain Bacteria; phylum Pseudomonadota; class Alphaproteobacteria; order UBA828; family UBA828; genus PTKB01. The sequence goes on along the minus strand of JAPYQV010000353.1, from coordinate 1,407 downwards.
TTCCGCTTCTTGTTCATCGGCGGGTCGTAATTGGCACGGCCGCGATGCTTGAACGCGCTTTTCGGCGCCTCCGGCAGCGGGCCATCCTTGGCGAAGCGGTCGAGAACGTTTTTCACCAAGCGCGAAATATTGTTTTTCTTCGGATCCGCATTGTTCCACGGCAGTGATCCACAAAATGCGATGGAGCTGAAAGCGAAGCAACCGCCGCCATTGGGCGTTTCATGAAAGGCAATATCCGAGCGCACACGCGGATGCTGTGTCCCATCAATGCCCTGTTGACTGAAACCGTAATCCTCCATCACCAGCAAATAGGCCTCAGTGTGACGGCCGGCCGAAGTCGCACCGACAAGCGTGTGCGGTGGCGTGCCGAGCATGGTGTCGACGATATCAAGTTCGGTACCGGCGGCGCCGCCACCGACGAGGCCGAAATTGCCGATCTTCTCGTCCTGCTTGATGCCCTTGAAGGCCCAGGAGATGCGCGGATCGTTACTCTCTTCGGTGCGCGAATAGTAGCTCGAAATGTCGAACCCTTCGGATGACATGCCGGTGCCCGCAACCGAGTGCAGATAGCGCCCGCGGTAGCGCCACATGCCGCCGAGCTCACCGGTGGTCTGGTGATAATACTCGCCCGGATCGGCGCGCCAGGTACGAATGCCGGATTCACAACGCCGCATCTCGGTGATGATGCCACGGCCCAAATCATCATAGGCCGGATGATAGGAGTGCACCCAATAGAAGCCGTCCGCGCCCATATACATGAGGCGCCCGCCCTGCTCGGTATAATCGTGCAGCGCATCGAGCTGCGGCCCGGTATTATGCTCCGGATGCGAGCCGGTGATGACGACGTTGTAATTCTCGAGCCGCGCCAGGCCGTCATAATTGACATCCTCATCGGTGATGATGTCGTACTTGTAGCCGAGCTTGTTGAGCCAATAGATCAAGTGCAGATCGGCCGGGTATTGCCACGGCGCCTGCATCAGGAAGTGATCATATTTCGGCCTGACACTGAGGATCGGGCGCAAGCGCGACGACAGGCAAAGCCCGCTGCCATCGGTGTGCGTGTCATAGATCGAGCCGCCATATTCGCGGTGCTCGGAGAGGAACATATTTTGCTGCTGCATGATCGGCACGCGGTAGACCAGCAGTTCCGCGCCACCGGCATTGTTGGCGAGATGCTCATTGGCATAGGCCATGTAACTGATCGTCGGAATCATCACCGCGATCTTGGCTTGCTCCTCGCCGACATGAGGCACGACGAAAAATGGAATGTAATCTTCATCGCCTTCCTTGGTGGTCAGCTTGATGCAATATGAATCGCTCTCGAAACCTTTCGGCACTTCCCACTCAAAATCGACATCCCAGCGCGCGTCGTCGACATCATCATCGTGGAAATGAATGGCGCCATAC
>JAPYQV010000352.1 GCA_029937205.1 Alphaproteobacteria bacterium | reverse complement strand
CAAACACACAGCCATGTTGAGGCCAGCGCGGGGTCTCTCGCCGCTCAATCGCCTGGGTCTATGTGTGGCGCTGTTATTCGCCCTGTTCCCGATATTTTGGCTGGTCTCAAAATCTTTCATGCCTTGGGTGGAGTATACGGCCAACCCGGCCATATGGATAACCTCCAATCCGACATTCGATAACTACCACAATGTCTTTTCCGACTATGTCAATTTGATGGGCTGGCCGCAGAGTTCGTCGTGGCGCGCGATCGTCTCCTCCACCATCATCTCCACAGTCGCCACGTTCTTTTCCGTATTCATTGGCCTCCTCGCGGCCTTCGCCCTGTCACGCTACCAGGTCGGCGGAAATTTCATGCCATTGCAAATTCTCTCTTTTCGCATGGTGCCGCCGATCGCCGTGGCTGTGCCGTTTGCGATTATCGGCACCACCATCGGCGCCACCTTCACGCCGGTTCTACTCACGCTCATTTACATCGCCTACACCGTGCCGCTCGCCACCTGGATGCTGAAAAGCTTCATCGACCAGACGCCGCGCGAAGTGGAGGAAGCGGCGATGATGGACGGCATGTCGCGCTGGCACGCGCATTTCCGGGTGACGCTTCCTCTGATGCGCGGCGGCCTGGCGGCAACCACATTGTTTGTTTTTATTCTCAATTGGAGCGAAGGCGCCATTGCGCTGGCGTTGGCGGCGGGGCGCTATGTCACGATACCTGTGCAGATCGCTGACAAGGTATCGAGCCCGCACGTGCAGGTTAGCCTCGCTGTGCTCGCCGCAATTCCGCTTCTCGTCCTTGGATTTTCGATTCAGCGCCACCTCAGCCGGGGCTTCACTTTCGGCGCGATTAAACAATGAGTATCTTCGTTACAAGCTGATTTCACCGGTCATGTATTCTGCTACGCGTCCGGATATACGTACACGCTCGCTCTCCAGTGAACAGAGGAGATCGCCGCCCCGGGACGATATTTGGCGAGCACGCATCTCTGTTTTGCCCAGGCGCTCCGCCCAGTAGGGTGTGAGCATACAATGAGCCGAACCCGTTACGGGGTCTTCCGGAATACCGTAACCGGGCGCGAAGAAGCGCGAGACGAAATCCACCTCGTCACCGGGTGCGGTAATAATGACGCCCCGCCGCTCAAACTTCTTCAGAACGGCGTGATCGGGTTCAATTGCACGAATTTGACTTTCACGCTCAAAGACCGCCATAAAATCTTCACCACCAAATAGATAACTGGGTTCCGCACCAAGACCGGAAATTATTTCTTCGCTTACTTCTATGGGTTCGCCGGGTTGTACGGGGAAATTCATTGCCAGCATGCCGTCCGAGCCGCGCGTTACGCTTAATCTTCCGCTGCGCGTATCGAAATGCACCTCTTGCGCCTGTTTATCGAGATGCTCAAACACCACATAGGCAGAAGCCAAGGTGGCGTGCCCGCAGAGATCGACTTCTGCCGCCGGCGTGAACCAGCGCAGATCATAGGCATCCCCCTTGGCGACAATGAACGCCGTTTCCGACAAATTGTTCTCGAGAGCGATTGCCTGCATAAGCTCATCATCAAGCCACTTCTCCAACGGACAGACCGCCGCTGGATTTCCCTTGAATACAGCGCTGGCAAAAGCATCAACTTGATAAAGCGGTAGTTTCATGAGCTTCGATCTTTCTTACAGTGCACGAGCTCTTACACGAGCGGATTGCCGCCATCCTTAAGCGGCAGTTTGATCCGCTCGCCATCTTGTAAAGCTGAGCGGTAAGCGGCCATGAGTAATTCTACGCCTTCAGAAGCGACACGGGCATTACTTTCCGGCTCAAGACCGCCTTCGATGGCATCTGTCAGCTTGCGAAATGCGGAGCGAAAATCATAGCCGACAAGATAATCCGCCACAGCAATTTTTTCGCCATCGCGTAACAGATAATCGGAGAATGGCAGGGCCGTGATGTTGTGGCGTTCGAACTGCAACTCAATGACATTGTGCCAATGGCGCGGCTGCAAGGCGCCGGCAACATCCATCGAGCCGAGCGACGTCAGTGGCTGTTTGCCGGCATTCAGAAGCGCGAAAAATGTGCCGTAGTCTGCTACGATCTGGCCAAAATTTTCCACACCGGCCTGGCTGTAATGTCCCCAAAAAGAAGATTTTCGGGCTTGAACTTTGTTAGGCATTCCAAACAGAGCAAGCATGTAATCAATCGCATAGCAGCCCATATTTGTGAGCTCGCCGCCACCGCTTTCGCCAGCGCTGGCAAGGCGTTCCGGCCAATAATCACCAAGCGCGAAATCTTCCGAAAACGTCATGCTCCAGGCATTGAAATAGCCGATCGGATTGCCGTAATCGCCGTGGCGCACCTCATCCAACAGCTTTGCCGTCACAGGATGAGCGCGGTGGATCGGAATATCATGCACCAGCCGCACATCCGCGGATTCCGCCGCGCGGGTGATACGGCGTGCCGAATCCAGGCTTTCGGCGAACGGCTTATTGAGAAAGATATGTTTGCCAGCCGCCGCGGCCGCTTCGGCCCAATCCGCCTTGTCATGGGGTGAACAGGCGAGGGCGATGATGTCCACCGAAGGGTCTTCAATGATCTCTTGCCCATTTGCCGTAAGCGACATTGCCATCGCCACTTCGAGGCCGGGCCGGCGGCGAGCGTCGCCTTCCCAACCGGCGACCAATTCGGCGCCGGGCTCCGCCTTCAGCGCTGCCGCAACAAACTCGCCGTGGGTGCAGCAGTTTCCAATGAGTCCAACACGATAACGCTTGGGTTCGCGCGGCATATCGTATCCGTGCTAGCCCACGATGGCGGGCTTGCGGTCTTTCCACGGCACGGCTTTTTCCAGTTGCCCGGCGAGACGCAATAGCGTCGCTTCATCGAGCTCGCGGCCGACAAATTGAACGCCGATGGGAAGGCCGCCAGCACTCATATGGAGCGGCAAAGAAATGGCCGGCTGGCCCGAGGCATTTATGGGTGCCGAAAAAACGCAATCAGGGCCCATGCGAGTCTTATTATATGTGTCGGCATCCAGCGACATGTCGTACCAGCCATGCTTGCGCGCCGGCACCGGAATGGCCGGCATCAGCCAGACATCGTAAGCGGCCATTTTTCCAACCATGTCGCGGCCCATCATGCGCATCGCCTCGACGTCATTGGAATGCTCGATACCTGATATGGCGCGGCCAATTTCGATCATGCTCCAATAGAGCGGCGCCAACTCTTCCTCTTCCGGTGGGCGGCCGACAAAGGCTCCCATGGCATCGATCCAGGCCGCCGTTTGCAGCGCCGTGATGCGTGTGTAGCGGTCGTTTATCGCCCAGAAATCATAGGGAATAGGCTGTGCGTCAACCGTATGGCCAAGCTCTTCCAACAGCTTGCCCGTCGCCTGAACCGCCGCTGCCACTTCGCTGTCCATGGGCGTACAGCCTTCCGGCGATTCCGTCACCATGGCAATCTTCAACTTGCCGGGCGATGTGCTCACTTCCTCAAGAAAAGGCGTGGCCGGTTTTGGCGCGTAATAGGGCTCACCCGGGAGCGAACCGTTTACGGCGTCAAGATATGCCGCGCTATCGCGCACACTGCGCGTGAGGCAAAAGAAGAGCGCGCCGCCATACCAGAAATCGGCAACTGCCGGCGCCATGGAAATTCGCCCGCGGCCAGGCTTGAGGCCAACCAACCCACTATGGGAAGCCGGCACGCGGATCGAACCGCCGCCGTCGCTGGCTTCGGCGATGGGCAGCACGCGCGCCGCCACCGCCGCTGCCGCACCGCCGGAAGAGCCGCCCGGCGTGCGCGATGTATCCCACGGATTCTTGGTGACGCCGTACAGTC
>JAPYQV010000351.1 GCA_029937205.1 Alphaproteobacteria bacterium | reverse complement strand
GTCATAGGCTTTGAGAATGGTGTTCTTGGTCGACATATAAAGCGGCCAACCGCGCTTGAGCGCAAAGCCCATGCAGGCGCGGGCGAAATCGCGGATCGACTCGTCGAGATTGTACATCGTCATGGCAACGCCGCCGCCGGGAAAATTGAACACTTCATGCTCAATCGCCTCGCTGCCGTCTTCCGGCTCGAAGCGGACGGTCAGCTTGCCCTTGCCCGGCACGACAAAATCCGTGGCGCGGTATTGATCGCCGAAAGCATGGCGGCCGATGACAATCGATTTGGTCCAGCCCGGCACCAGGCGCGGAATGTTTGAGCACAGGATCGGCTCGCGGAACACCGTGCCGCCGAGGATGTTGCGGATGGTGCCATTGGGCGATCGCCACATTTTTTTCAGGCCGAATTCCTCGACCCTGTCTTCGTCCGGCGTGATGGTGGCGCATTTAACGCCGACGCCGTGCTTTTGGATCGCTTCCGCCGCGTCGATGGTGACCTGATCGTCGGTTTCGTCGCGGTATTCCATGCCAAGGTCGTAATAGGCGAGGTCGATATCGAGGTAGGGCAGGATCAAGCGGTCCTTGATCCAGGCCCAGATGATGCGCGTCATCTCGTCGCCATCGAGTTCCACCACGGGGTTCGCGACCTTGATCTTGTCCATTAAAGACTCTCCGGAAAAATGGGCTAAAAAATACGTGAAAATGCGCCGCAGGAATATTTTGGCGGACGCTGCGGCGGCACCATAGCACCGGCGCTTTTTCGGTCAAGGCCCGGCGTCAAAATCGCTCAGTTGGGGCCGAAATCGAGGGCTCGGGCGCGGCTTCGAGAATGTCGAACAATTCCAGCACACTATCGGCAAAATGGTAGAGTTCGTGGGACGAATGCGGCGCGAAGCCTTGGCTGACGACTTGATCCAGGAGCGCTTTCAGCGGCTGCCAATAGCCGGCGCAATCGAGAATGACGACGGGTTTGTCGTGCAGGCCGATCTGGCGCCAGGTCAGTATTTCAAAAAATTCGTCCAGCGTGCCGAGGCCGCCGGGCAGGACGATAAAGCCATCGGCGCGATCGAACATGATTTGCTTGCGCTGGTGCATGCTATCGACAATGACGGTCTCCGTGAGGCCGTCATGCCGCACTTCGGCGCGCGCCAGATGATCGGGAATGACGCCGACGACCTGCCCCTTGGCCGCCAGTACGGCATCGGCAACTTCCGTCATCAGGCCGATGCCGCCGGCGCCGTAGATCAGGGTAATATTCCGCGCGGCGAGTTCCGTGCCGAGCGCGCGGGCCAGGTCGATATAGCGCGTATCGGTGCCTTTGTGGGAGCCGCAATAAACGCAAAGTGCTTTAATTTCTTTCATGCGCCCGGTCATACAGTGCGGCGCCCGGAGACGCGAGTCTTAGACGGTCACCCGCTTGATCACGATAAGATGATCGATAGGATCGGCAATGCCGCTTTACCCCGCCTTTGGGCACGGTTAGCGTTTGTCCATCGCGTTAACAGGGGAGAAAAAACATGTTTCGCTTATCCGGATTTGCATTCGCGCTGGCGCTGCTGAGCGCCGTGGGCCTTACCGTGCTATCACAACCGGCGGCAGCGGCCGATGAGCCGGCCAATGTCATCAAATACCGCAAGCAGGTGATGGTCGCCAATGCGGCACACATCACCAATATCTTCAGCGTCCTGAAGGGCGAAACATCCAATGCCGGACATATCGCCGCCAATGCGCGTGCGATTGCCGATGGCGCCGCGATGATACCTGACATCTTCCCTGCGGGTAGTGGCATCGGTGATACAGCCGCCTTGCCGTCGATCTGGCAGGATTGGCCAAAATTCGAGGCGGCGGCAAAAGCTTTGCAAACCGCGGCCATGGACCTCGCGGCTGCCGGCGATTCCGGTGATATGGCCGCCATCGGCGCCGCTGCTGGCGGCGTCGGCAAGGCTTGCGGAGGCTGCCACGAACCGTTCCGTAAAAAGAAATAGCGGGCGTTCGCCCGTCTTTCAATCTCCGGCAGGTGTTTGAGCGATGAAGCTCGGGCACCTGCTGGCGCTGGCGGCTATCGTTGTGGTCGCTTTCGTTCCCGGGCACGCCTGGTCTGCGGATGCGCTGCGCGGTGCGTATCTCGTACGCGCCGCCGGCTGCATCAGTTGCCATACGGATAAGGCGGGCAAGGGGCCGTTTCTGGCCGGTGGGCGTGCCATCGTCTCGCCCTACGGCAATTTCTATTCGAGCAATATCACGCCGGATGCGGAGACCGGAATCGGCGCCTGGAGCGACGCGGATTTCATTCAGGCGCTCAGCCACGGCGAATCGCCCACCGGGCGGACCTATTATCCCGCTTTTCCCTATGCCTCCTACAGCGCCATGCGGCGTGAAGATATGCTCGACATCAAGGCTTACCTGTTTGCCCAAACGCCGGTGCGGCAGGAGAATCGCGGCCATGAATTGCGCTTTCCGTTCTCCTGGCGCTTTTCGATCTACCCCTGGCGTTGGCTGTTCTTTTCGTCCGGTGAATTCGATCCGGATGGCCGGCGCGGCGCTTATCTCGTCGAGGTGCTGGGGCACTGCGCCGAGTGCCACACGCCGCGTAATATGGCCGGTGGGCTCAAACGCGGCCGGCACTTGGCGGGCACGCGCTACGGCCCGGATGGCCACTCAGTGCCGAATATCACACCCGATTCGGCAACCGGTATCGGCAACTGGTCGGAGGCCGACATCGTGTTTTTCTTCAAGACCGGTCTGAAACCCGACGGCGACGATGTGCAGGGACATATGCGTGAGACCATCGAGGATGGCCTGAGCCATTTGAGCGATGAGGATTTGACGGCGATCGCGGCTTACCTCAAGGCACAGCCGGCCATCCGCCATCCGGTACGCGGCCTGAAGTCCGCGACAGCCACACCGAGCTATGATGAATGGTAGGCTGGGGAGCTGCGCCCCTGTTTGATGTCTTGTTGCCTCCGGCGCGGATGGTATAGTCGGTTTTTCGCGCGACGAATCGCGAGGCCCCGTGAAACGTAATATAAGAGCCCTGTTGCTGATCGTATTGATCGCAATCATTGTTGTCGTTGTGCTTGGTGTTTTTCTGCCAGGCAGTGAGGACGAGAACGGCGCGCCGGCGACGGTTGCGTCGGTCGAGAATCAGGCGGTGCCGGTCGCGGAAAGTGCACCGGCCAAGCAATCCGAGCCGGTAGACCAATCAGCGCCCGCCAAGCAAACCGAATCGGTCGCAGAAACCGCATCGGTTGCAGAATCCGCTCCGGCCGAAAAATCCGCAGCTGCAGAAAATGCGACAGCGGCCAAAACGGAGTCGTCGCCGCGGGTGCAGGAAGAGTCGTCGGTGGCGCGCGCCACACCAGAGGATTCTACTTTGGATTCTCCTGTGGATTCTAATGTGGATTCTGCCGCAGCGTCCTCCCCGGCGCCCGTGCCGCTGCCGGATGTGATTCGGCCAAGCTTCGATGTGGTGCGTATTTCACCCAGCGGCCGCGCGGTTGTCGCCGGGCGGGCGGAACCGGGGGCTAAGGTGACGGTGCTGGATGACGGTATTTCCATCGGCTCGGTGTTTGCCGATGAGCGTGGCGAGTGGGTATTGCTGCCGGAAGAAAGCCTGGCCGGCGGCGACCGCGAGTTGTCACTGGTGCAGGACACGGTGTATGGCGAACGCATCGCCTCCGATCAGGTTGTCGTGCTCTCGGATCCCAAGCCGCGAGACAAACCTACATTGACTGCGACTGAGAGCACAGAAACAGAGCGCGTAGTGGCGCAGGTTGAAGCAGCGGGGCAATCCGAAAAGGCATCCGAGCAAGCCGAGAATGCCGGGG
>JAPYQV010000350.1 GCA_029937205.1 Alphaproteobacteria bacterium | reverse complement strand
GTGGTACGCCGATGGCCTATGACGCCGACCGTTTTCCCGACGAATTCCACTTCTATGCCGCCAGCCTGGATGACCCGAAAATTTTCGCGCCTGAGTTCCACGTCCATTGCGGCGAGCAGCTCGACTGGTTGAAGCTGGCCGACGATCTTCCCAAATACATCAGGGGCACGTCATCTAAGATCATGGTTCAGGACTGAGGGACGCAGGCGGCATGCACATTTTGTTGGTTGAGGACGATGCCGAGATGGCGGCCTATCTGCAAAAGGGCCTGAAGGAATCCGGCCATATTGTCGATGCGGCGGCGACCGGCCCGGACGGGCTCAATCTCGCGCTCCACTGCACCTTCGACGCCGCCATCATCGACCGCATGCTGCCCGGTCTGGACGGGCTGGCCCTGATCGCAGCCTTGCGTCAAGCCGGCAACAAACTCCCCGTCCTCATATTAAGCGCGCTCGGCCAGGTCGATCACCGGGTCGAGGGATTGCAGGCGGGCGGCGACGATTATCTCGCCAAACCGTTCGCCTTTTCCGAACTCGAAGCGCGCCTCGCCGCCCTGGTGCGCCGCGCTGGGGTGGAAGCGGCGGAGACGTCGCTCGCCCTGGCCGATCTCGAACTTGATTTGCTGTCGCGTACCGTCACACGGGCAGGGCGGGAAATCGCTTTGCAGCCGAAGGAGTTTGCCCTGCTCGAATATCTGCTGCGCCATGCCGGCCAGGTGGTGACGCGCACCATGCTGCTCGAGCATGTCTGGGGCTATCATTTCGATCCGCAAACCAACGTCATCGATGTGCATATCAGCCGGCTCAGGCAAAAGATCGACAAGGGTTTTGACACGCCGCTCCTGCACACCGTGCGCGGCGCCGGGTACCGCCTCCATGCGGAAGGCTAGTTTCTTCCGCACCACCGGCTTTCGCTTTGCGCTGCTCTATCTGGCGCCGTTCAGCGCTTCGGTGCTGGTGCTGTTCGGCTTTATCTATTGGACCACCATCGAGATCATCGATTCCCAGACCAACGCCGCCATTGAGGCCGAGATCAGGGGATTGGCGGAGCAGTATCGTTCAGACGGCCTCGGCCAGTTGCGCGCCATCATCGCCGAGCGCAGCACGCCGCCGCGCGACGGCGATAATATTTATCTCTTGGCCGATGCGGATCTTAGGCCGCTCGCCGGCAATCTCGGCGCCTGGCCCGGTGCGGCGGGGCGCGATGGCGATTGGATAAATGTCTCGGCGCGCGACAGTGCGCAAAATTCAGATCGCCGAGAATTCCGTGCGCGCACATTTATCCTGCGCGGCGACTACCATCTGCTGGTCGGGCGCGATATCCGGGCGCGGCGCGAATTTCAAAGCGCCATGGCCCAGTCGCTCGGCTGGGCATTGGCCGTCACCATCGGCCTCGGCCTTGTCGGCGGCATTTTCATGAGCCGGCGCATGTTGCGCCGGGTCGATGGTGTCGCGGCAGCCAGCCGTGAGATCATGCAGGGCGACCTCTCGCGCCGCATGTCGGTGACGGAAAACGGCGACGAGTTCGACCGTCTCGCGGAAACGCTCAACGAAATGCTCGAGGAAATCGAGCAGTCGCTAATCAGCATGCGTACCGTCACCGACAGCGTGACCCATGATCTCAAGAGCCCGCTTACCCGCTTGAAGTCGAGCCTGGAACTGGCATTGCACCAGGACGGGCAGGATATGGCGGGCACCCGGCGCGCCGTCACTCAAGCCATTGCCGAAGCCGATGGCGTGTTGGCCACCTTCGATGCGTTGGTCGCCATCGCCCGCATCGAGGCCGGAGCCGGCAAGGCGGCCATGCAAACGGTCGATCTCTCCGCCTTGGTGCGCGATATGGCGGCGTTCTACCGCCCGCTGGCCGAGCAAAAGGATATGTCGTTCGCCGAGAATATCGATGAAGGCTGCGCTATCGCCGGCCATCCACAATTTCTCTCCCAGGCGGTCGGGAATCTGTTGGACAATGCGATCAAGTTTTCTCCACAGGGCGGCAAGATCGCCATCGACCTAAAACGCGCCGCCGGCGAGGTCCGCTTGTGCGTTTCCGATTCCGGCCCTGGTATCGCCGCGCCGGACCGGGCGCGTGTTTTGACACGCTTCGTCCGCCTCGATGAAAGCCGCAGCGCAGCGGGCAGCGGCCTTGGGCTCAGCCTGGTGGCCGGTGTCGCCAAACTGCACGGCGCGCGACTTGAATTGGCCGACAGCGCGCTCGGCGGTCTTGCCGCTCACCTGCGCTTCAACATGACAAAAAGTTAATCTGCCGGACAGGTTGGCGTAAGGCGGCCCTGGTCAAAATCCTCTTGGACACACAGCAAAGAGGATTTTTATCATGTCAAATTCGAAATTCCGTATCTTCACCAACCGCAAACGGGCGCTGCTCGGCACGTTGGCCGCGCTGGCGCTGATCGGCGCCGCTTCCGGCCACACCATCCATGCCGAGACGCAGGCCGCCGCAAATCCAAACGTGGTGCCGGCGGCCTATGTCACGGTCAATTTTGCCGATGTCATTGAAGCGGTTAGCCCGGCGGTGGTCAGTATTGAGGTTAGTCGGCCCTTCAGCATGATTTCCGGCGAACGGCCGGACAATTTTCCCATGCCGCACCCGACCAAGGCGTTCGGCTCCGGTTTCATTATCGATTCCGCCGGCTATGTGGTGACCAACAGCCATGTCGTCGAGCGCGGCGAGGACATTTTTGTCACCCTGATGGACGGCACGCGGCTCGCCGCGACCATCGTCGGCGGCGATGCGAAAAGCGATCTCGCGCTGCTCAAGGTCGACGCGGGCATGGTATTGCCAACGCTCGAGTTCGGCGATTCCGCCGCCATGCGGGTCGGCAGCCCGGTGATCGCGCTCGGTAATCCGGGCGGCCTTGGCCACAGTGCCACCGTCGGCATTCTCTCGGCCAAGGGGCGTTCCATCGGCAGCGGTCCCTATGATGATTATTTGCAAATTGATGCACCTATCAATCAGGGCAATTCCGGCGGCCCGCTGTTTAACGTCAAAGGCAAGGTGATCGGCGTCAACACCGCGATCTTTTCGCCGAGCGGCGGCAATGTCGGCATCGGCTTCGCCATTCCTGCCGCCCTGGCGGCGGACATCGTCGCCGACCTCAGGGACAACGGCAAAGTCGAACGCGCTTGGCTCGGTGTTGGTATCCAGACGATCGGCGAAGATATGGCCGACAGTCTTGGCCTCGGCGACAATGATGGTGTCATTATTTCCCAAGTCATGCCCGACAGCCCCGCGGCTGTTGCCGGCCTCCTGCAGGGCGATGTCATTCTCAGCGTCAATGATGTGATGGTGAATGAAATGCGCGATGTGACGCGTACCATCGCGGCGCTTGATGTGGGCAGCACGGCGGCGCTTTCCATTTGGCGCGACGGCAAAATTATCACCATCGATGCCACGGTTGGAAAACCCGAGGAACGGGAGGTGGTCGCCGCATCCGAGGATAGCGATATGCTCGAGAAAATGGGCATACGACTTTCTACCCTGGATGCGGCGGTCCGCCGTTCGCACGGTATCGGCACGGACGTGGCGGGCGTTGTTGTGAGTGAGCTGGCCCGGCACGGCATTGCCGCTGGCAAGGGTGTTCGCATCGGCGATGTCATCGTCTCGGTCGGCGGCGATGCCGTCAGCGAGCCGGCTGGCGTTGCTGCTGGCATCCAACTGGCCGAGGAAAACAAGCGCCAGGCGGTGCTCTTCCTGATGAACCGGGGCGGTAACGAGCGCTACGTCGCGCTCCCCCTGCCCAAGGCCTCATAATAAAGCCGAACGACGCTGTAGAGGATAGCACCAAGGGCGGCTCCCCCCCTATGCAAAGCCTGACAT
>JAPYQV010000349.1 GCA_029937205.1 Alphaproteobacteria bacterium | reverse complement strand
CCCAAATGGCGGATCTGTTCGGTCGGCTCGATGAAGGTGCGCCCGACATAATGATTGCGGATAATGCCGAGCTCGAACGGGATTTGCGCTTTGGCGGCATAGCCGATGGCCGCCGGAACGCCCGAATCGGGCACCGGCACCACGAGCTCGACGTCGCACGGCGCTTCGCGCGCCAGCTCCGCGCCGATGGCCTTGCGCGCTTCATAGACGCTGCGGCTTTGGACTAGGCTGTCGGGGCGGGCGAAATAGATATATTCGAAGATGCAAAAACGCTCCGCCGCCGGGTGAAACGGCTTGAAGCTGGTGAGATTGCCGTCGCGGATGACAACCATTTCGCCTGGTGCGATGTCGCGCTCCCGTTTGGCGCCGATGATATCGAGGGCGACTGTCTCGGAAGCCAATATATAGGCACCGTCCAGGCTGCCGAGAACGAGCGGGCGAACGCCATGCGGATCGCGCACGCCGATCAAGGTGTCCTTCGTCATGGCGACCAGGGAATAGGCGCCTTCGATCTGGCGCAGCGCATCGACCAGGCGGTCGGTGACATCCTCGCCGCGGCTGAGCGCCATGAGGTGGATAATCACTTCAGTATCCGAGGTCGAGCGGAAAATGCAGCCGCGCTGCACCAGTTTGGTCCTGAGGCCCATCGCGTTGGTCAAGTTGCCGTTGTGGCCAATGCTGAGGCCGCCGAAGGCGAGATCGGCAAAAAGCGGCTGGATATTGCGCAGTTCCGGCCGACCGGTGGTCGAATAGCGGTTGTGGCCGATCGCCGCCGGGCCTTTTAATTCATCGATCACTTCGGCCGAGCTGAAATTTTCGCCGACGCTTCCGAGGCCGTGGTGGGAATAGAACTGCGTCCCGTTGGTGCTCACGATACCGGCCGATTCCTGGCCGCGATGCTGCAGCGAATGCAGACCGAGCGCGGTGTGGGCGGAGGCATCGGGATGGCCGAGGATGCCGAAGATGCCGCATTCCTCGCGAAATTTATCGTCGTCGAAGAAATCTCTGCCGGTGTGCTTGGTCGTTTGCTTCATATCAGGTGCCGCTACTCCTCGACCGATTCGGACAGGCCGTCCATCGCGTTGCGCTCGGAATCTCCATAGCCTTCCCGCTCCTCGCCTGCGTCGCTGTCGTTTGATATCGGCTCAGAAAGCGCGCGCAGGCTTCTTTCCGCATCCTGAAGCTTCTTCAAATTTTGCCGGGTGTCGGCCGCGCTTTTCGTCGCCTGATCGCGCAATTCCTCGGGCGCAATTTCGCGGATGATCTGTGTTCCCATCTGGATATAGGGCATGGTTTTCGCTTCTTCCACCCAGGGCGGCCGGTCTTCCGGTTCCTTTACCGCCCAAACGAATAACATATAGGCCAGACAAATTAGCACCGCACCGCGCAATAGGCCGAAAATAAAACCGATGGAACGGTCGAGCGCGCCCATGCGGCTACGTTGCACATAACCGGAGATGATCTGGTTGACAATGGTGAAGACGATTAAGGCGAGGATGAACAGGACCAGGGCCGTGCCGGCGTCGGCCAGGGTTTCGCCCAAATCGAGATCGGGCCAGTTGTCGGCCACCCATTGGCGCGGATAGGGCCGCGCATGAGGAAACGCGAAGACCGCCACCAGGGCCGCGCCGACCCAGGCGCTGACGCCCAATATCTCGCGCACTGCGCCTCGCGAAAATGCCAGAAGCGCCGAGATCAACATCACCAACGCGACCAGGACATCTACCGGATTGATGGGGAATCCGTCCATTTCTTCAGGTTGCCCGTTTGCTCGGCGTGGCGGCCGGCGAGAGCTGGTCGAGCAATTCATTCACCTGGCTGATCGCCTGTATTGATATCCCGTCCGGCGCGGCATCCGCCGCCTTTTTGCGCCCGTTTGGCTGCGGGGCGAGGGCATGGTTAAAGCCAAGCTTGGCGACTTCCTTGAGGCGCGCCGCGGACTGTGCGACCGGACGGACCTCGCCCGAGAGGCCGATCTCGCCGAATACCACGGTGCCCTCGCGCACCGGGCGGTCGCTATAGGACGAGACGATCGCCGCGGCGACGGCCAAATCCGCCGCCGGCTCGGCAATTCGAAGGCCACCGGCGACGTTGAGAAACACATCGCTGGTGCCGAGCGAGAGGCCGGCCCGGGCTTCAAGCACCGCCAATACCATGGCGAGGCGGCCCGAGTCCCAGCCCACCACTGTACGGCGCGGTGAGCCCGGCGGCCCGGGTGCGACAAGCGCCTGGATTTCCACCAACACCGGGCGCGTGCCCTCAATGCCGGCGAAGACGGCGGCGCCGGAGACCGGCCCGCGCTCCGGGTTGAGAAAGAGGGTTGAAGGATTGGGCACTTCGGACAGGCCGGTGGCGGTCATTTCGAAGACACCGATTTCGTCGGTCGGGCCAAAGCGGTTCTTGACCGCACGCACGATGCGGAACTGATGGCCGCGCTCGCCCTCGAAATAAAGCACCGCATCGACCATGTGCTCGAGCACGCGCGGGCCGGCAATTTGTCCCTCTTTGGTAACATGGCCAACCAGGAGCAGCACCGAACCCGAGCGTTTGGCGTGGCGGATCAACTCCTGCGCCGCGCCGCGCACCTGGGAAACCGTGCCGGGCGCCGAATCGAGGGTGTCGAGATACATGGTCTGGATTGAATCGACGACGATGATATCGGGCCGCTCGCCGCCTTCCAGCCCGGTTAGAATATCGCGTACGCTGGTTGCCGCGGCGAGCTGCACCGGCGCCTCGGCCAGACCGAGGCGTGCCGCGCGCAAGCGGATTTGCCCGACCCCTTCCTCGCCTGAAATATAGGCGCAGCGCACCCCGTTTGCCGCCAGCGCGCCGACGGCTTGCAGTAAAAGTGTGGATTTTCCGATGCCGGGATCGCCGGCCAACAACACGCTTGAGCCCGCCACCAGGCCGCCGCCCACTACCCGGTCAAGTTCCGCGATGCCACTGGCATGGCGCGCCACTTCGTCATGCTTGCCGTTCAGGCTGACGAAATCGAGCTTGCGCCCCTTGCCCGCGCCGAGGCCCTTGGGCGCCGCTTCGCGCGCTTTTTCCTCGGTAATGCTGTTCCAGGCGCCGCAGGAGTCGCACTTGCCCGCCCATCGGGCCCGGCTGGCGCCGCAGGATTGACAGACAAATCTGGGATCGGTGCGGGCCAACGAGCTTCCTACCCTAGGTTAAGTGTGTGTACCGGGCGTCCGGATCGGTCTGTGCGATTCGGTCTGTGCAATTCTGTCTGTGCGATTCGGTTTGTGCGATTCGGTTTGTAATTTTACCCGCCTCGTCATGTCATGGGTAAATGATAATTTCCGCCGCGACATTCGTTTTCGTTTTATCCGACATCAGTCGAATGGTTTCCACAGTAAAATCAGTTTCGGCAGCACCGTGAGGGCGGCCAAAAGGGCGATGAACATGGCCGCCGCGATGAGCACACCGAAGTAAATCGTCGGGTTGAAGTTGGAAAACACCAGGATGATAAAGCCGATAATGATGGTCATGGTGGTATAGAACACCGCTTTGCCGATACTCGAATGGCAAATGCGCATGGTCTCTACATAGTTGTGCGTCAGCGCGTATTCTTCCCGGAAGCGGTAGATATAATGAATGCCATTGTCCACGGCGATGCCGATGGTGATGGCGGCAATCGTGATGGTCATCATGTCCATGGGAATTCCTGCCCAGCCCATGACACCCAAAACAACCCCGGCACCGAGCAAGTTTGGCAGAATGCCGATGATTGCCAGTTTGACGGATCGGAAAAGTATCAGGAACATAATGGCAATACCCAGCATCACGACGCCGATGGTTTTGATCTGCGATGTGAATAAGCTCTGCAGCATAT
>JAPYQV010000004.1 GCA_029937205.1 Alphaproteobacteria bacterium | reverse complement strand
GATCACGCCCATCACATCCATGCCGCCATGCTCATAAAAGCGCCGGTCTTCAATCGCGATCACCGCTTGCGGCAACAGCGGTGACATCTCCGCCACGGTCACGAATTCGCCCCAGTGGGTACCGAACGTGGCAAGCGTTTCGCCGTCCGCCGCCTGAAGCGTTATCGAGGGTGCGCTTTTCGGACCCTCGAAGCTGTCGATGCCGGGCAGATCATGGGCGACATATGCGATGAAGCCGGCCAGCGGTATGGAGAGCCAGATCAGCACGATCAGAACCAACCTGATCTCGCGCCACGGTGATTTGCGCCGCTGTTTGGTTTTCTTCTGTTGTTTTCTCGGCGTCGATTTGGCGCTGCTTTTTGCGCTTTTTGGCGGCGATTTACTGCGCGCTGGGCTTTTGGCTTTGGCCATGGTCGGCGCGGCTGGCTTCAGACGTCCAGATTAACGACCTTGAGCGCGTTATTCTGGATAAATTCGCGGCGCGGCTCGACCACTTCGCCCATCAGGGTCGAGAAGATCTCGTCTGCCTCAAGCGCATCTTTGATCTCCACCCGGCGCAGCGTGCGCGCGTCCGGATCGAGCGTGGTTTCCCAGAGTTGATCCGGGTTCATCTCGCCGAGGCCTTTGTAACGCTGAATGGAGAGACCCTTGCGCCCGGCAGCATAGATCGCTTCGAGCAACATGGTCGGCGAGGTAATTTCGCGCTCGGAATCCTTGCGCCGGAGGATCGCCGGGTGGCTGTAAATTTCCTGCAGGCCGGCGGCGAAGCTGTCCAGTTTTTTGGCTTCGGGTGTGGTAATCAGAACCGAATCAATGTGGTGGGTTTCGGTGACACTACGGAGTGTGCGGGTGAATCTAAAAGCGCGCCCCTCAGGCAGATCCACCGCTTCGCCGGTCCAGCCGCGCTCGAGTTCCGAGGACAGCTTGTCCAGGCGTCCGGCGATGTAAGTTGCCGCCGCGCCGGCCTGCTCCGGGTCGTTGAGAATATCCGGATTGAGCACGCCGGCGATGGCGGCCTGTTCGACAATACGTTGGTCGATACGGCGTGTCAGCGCCTTGACCAAAATATCTGTGGCGCGGGCGTCTTCGAGAATTTTGGCCAGGTCCGCGCCGGCGCGATTCTCGCCGCCATGCACGACCAACACGGCATCCTCGAGGCCGGCCTCAAGCAGATGGTTTTCCAATTCGCGGTCGTCTTTCAGATAGCGCTCGCTGGCGCCGCGCTTGACCCGGTAGAGCGGCGGCTGGGCAATATAGAGATGGCCATAGTCTTCTTCGTAAGTCGGGTCCTGAATGAGCGCCGGCATGTTGCGAAAGAAAAAGGTGAGTAACAGCGTGCGGATGTGCGAGCCATCCACATCCGCATCGGTCATGATGATGATCTTGTCATAACGCAGTTTGGTGATATCGAAATCATCCGCGCCGATGCCGGTACCGAGCGCCGTGATGATCGTGCCGATCTCGACCGAGTTCAGCATCTTGGCGAGGCGCGCACGTTCCACGTTGAGAATCTTGCCGCGCAATGGCAGCACAGCCTGATTGCGCCGATCCCGGCCCTGTTTGGCCGAGCCGCCGGCGGAATCACCCTCGACCAGGAAGAGCTCGCATTTCTTCGGGTCGCGCTCCTGGCAATCCGCAAGTTTGCCGGGCAGGCTGGAGACGCTGAGCACGCCCTTGCGCCGCGTCAGGTCGCGCGCCTTGCGCGCCGCCTCGCGCGCCGCCGCCGCTTCGACGACCTTGCCAATGATCGTCTTGGCTTCGTTCGGGTGTTCTTCAAACCATTGTCCAAGCCGATCCCCGATCACGCTTTCGACCACCGGGCGGACCTCGGAGGAGACCAGCTTCTCTTTGGTTTGCGAGGAAAATTTCGGGTCGGGCACCTTGACCGAAAGGACGCAAGTGAGCCCTTCGCGCGCATCGTCGCCGGATATCGATACCTTTTCGCGCTTGGCCAGGCCGCTCTGCGCCGCGTAGGCGTTGACGCAGCGTGTCAGCGCGCCGCGAAAGCCGGCGAGATGGGTGCCGCCGTCGGCCTGGCGGATGTTGTTGGTGAAGCACAGCACCGTCTCGTGATAGCTGTCGTTCCACTGCATCGCCACCTCAACGAGGATATCGTCCTTCTTGTCCTGGAAAGTGATGGTATCGCCGACCAGGGATTGCTTGGCGCGGTCGAGATAATCGACATAGGCGACAATGCCGCCGGCATAGTGCAGTTCGGAAACTTTGGCTTCGGCGGCGCGCTCATCGGTGAGGATGATCTTCACATTGGCATTCAGAAAGGCCAGCTCGCGCAGGCGATGCTCCAATATTTCAAAGTCGAATTCGGTGCGGCTAAAGGTGTTGTTCGACGGCAGGAAGGTTACTTCCGTCCCGGTGCGCCCGCCCGATTCACCTGTTACCGCGAGTGGCGCTTCCGCGTCGCCGGCGAGAAAGCGCATGAAATATTCCGAGCCGCCGCGCCACACACGAAGTTCGAGCCATTCCGAGAGGGCGTTAACCACCGATACACCAACGCCATGCAGGCCGCCCGAGACTTTGTAGGTGTTCTGATCGAACTTTCCGCCGGCATGCAGTTTGGTCATGATGACCTCGGCGGCGGAGACGCCCTCTTCCTCATGGATATCGGTGGGCACGCCGCGGCCATTGTCGCAGACGGTGGCCGAGCCGTTGGCGTTGAGCGTGACATCGACCTGGTCGCAATAGCCGGCCAACGCCTCATCGACCGCATTGTCGACGGCTTCATAGATCATGCGATGCAGGCCGGAGCCGTCATCGGTATCGCCAATATACATGCCCGGGCGCTTGCGCACCGCATCAAGGCCGCGCAAAATTTTGATGGAATTTGCGCCGTATTCTTCCGCAGTGGGATCGGTGATCGGATCAGCCATGGTTTTCCTGTTGTGAAATTCGGCTGTTTGCCACCGAATAAAATTGTGCGCTCTGGCGAATTGGTGCGAACAGGACGTCGTCCGTGCCGGTCAGCCAGGCCTGGGCACCGAGGTCTTCGATCGCCTCAAACAGCGCCGCGCGGCGCCCGGAATCGAGATGGGCAGTGATCTCATCGAGCAGCAGCACCGGCACCCGACTTTTGAGGCGGGCGAGCAGGCGGCCATGCGCAAGGATCAGGGAAATGAGAATCGCCTTCTGCTCGCCGGTTGAGGCCTGCTCAGCGTCCGGGCCGCCGGCGCTGAGCTGCGCCAAGAGATCGCTCCGGTGGACGCCTTCGCAACTGCCGCTGTCGCTGTCTTGTGGGCGGGCATTCTGTAGCGCCGCGTGATACAATTCTTCGACTTCAAGTGCGGGGCGTTGTTCGAGCCAATCCTCAATGACGCCACGCACGGCGATTTCCGGGTGCGGGAAGTCTCCCGTTTCCTCGCCGATGGCGCGCCTCAGGCGGTCAATCAAGTCGAGGCGCGCCGCGGCAATGGCGACCGCGCGCTCCGCCATGTTGCGCTCGAGCGCGCCGAGCCACGAATCATCACCTCTGGCGTCGCGCAGTAGCCGGGCGCGTTCACGTCGCGCCTTGTCGTAGGCTTGCAGCCGTCCGGCATGGGCGGGGTCGAAGGCAAACACCAAACGGTCCAAAAAGCGCCGCCGGCCTGAAGGAGATTCGACAAACAGCCGGTCCATGGCTGGGGTAAGCCAGACCATCGAGACATGCTCCGACAACGCGGTCTGACCGCTCGCGGCCGTGCCATTTATACGCACGGCCCGGCGTTCGCTATCAGCTTCGGCCCAGCCGACGCCGACCGAGAGCGCGCCGTGCGGACTCGCGAATTCCGCTGCGACAGCCCATTCTGCCGGTGCCGGCTGCGCGCTTGCATCCGGATGGCGGGATATCTCGGCCAGCCGCGCGCCGCGCAGGCCACGTCCCGGGCTCAATAGGGAGAGCGCTTCCAAGAGGTTGGTCTTGCCGGCGCCGTTGGCGCCGGTAAGGATCACAAGCCCCGCACCGGGATGAAGACGCAGCGTGTCATAGCAGCGGAAATTACGCAGTGTGACACGGCTGATGGCGAGGCGCTCAGCCTCCCTCGCAGGGTTCGGCACAGGGCCAGAGCTTGAGCCAGGATAAGCCGGGTCAGAATAGGACAGCGCGGCGCTCACTTAGACACGCTTGGGTCAAATGCGCTCAGCTCAAACGCGCACAGATCAAATGCGCACCGCTCAAACACGTACCGCTCAGACACGCATTGGCATGATGACATAAACAGCGTTTTCATCCTCCGAATCGCGCACCAGGGTCGGTGAGGCCGAATCCGCGAAGCGAAATTCTATGGTCTCCCCTTTGATCTGCTTGGCCATGTCGAGCACGTATCGGGAATTGAAGCCGATTTCTATTTTTTCCAGATTGTATTGCGCCTCAAGTTCTTCCGAAGCGGCGCCCGCGTCCGGACTGTTGGCAGAGAGCGTCATGACGGAATCTTCGAGAGTGACCTTGATCGCGCGTGATTTTTCCGTCGAGATTGTCGACACCCGGTCCACCGCCTGGGCAAACGATTTATTGTCGACGGTCATGATCTTGTCGTTGCCTGAAGGAATGACCCGCTCATAGTCGGGAAAGGAGCCATCGATCAATTTCGAGGTTAGAATGGCACCATCGAGGGCAAAACGGATCTTGCTGTCAGACAGCGCGACCATCACATCGCCTTCGCTTTCATCGATCAACTTCCGAACCTCGCCCACGGTCTTGCGCGGCACGATGATACCGGGGATGTCCGCCGCACCATCGGGCAATGCCGTGTCGACCCGCGCCAGACGGTGGCCGTCCGTCGCCACGGCGCGCAATGCCGCGGGGCCGTCGCCGCTCGTCGCATGCAAGTATATGCCGTTCAAATAATACCGTGTTTCCTCGGTCGAAATGGCGAAGCCGGTCTTGTCGATCAGGCGCCTGAGGGCGGCGGCGGAAATTGAGAAACGATGTGGCAGCTCGCCTTCGGCCATGACGGGGAAATCCTCGACTGGCAGGCAGGCTATTTTGAAGCGTGAGCGCCCGGAGCGGATTTCGAGCTTGCCGCCATCCTCGATCAGGGACAATTCGACCTCGGAGCCTTCGGCCAATTTACGCACAATATCATAGAGCATGTGCGCGGATGTGGTCGTCGCACCGGCTTGCGCCACATTTGCGCCGGCCGCCTCAATGATCGCCAAATCCATGTCCGTCGCCGTCAAATGCAGCTTTTCGTCGTCGCCCGCGTCGAGCCGGACATTGGAGAGAATGGGGATCGTGTTTCGCCTTTCGACGACACTCTGAACATGTCCCAGCGACTTCAGTAGCGCGCCCCGATCGATGGTTAATTTCATGACAATACAATTACAGTTTTGTGTTTGAGAATGATAAAAACGAGCCCGTTAACAGCACCACGCGAAGGCCCTTCCCGGCGCTCCGAATCGCAGTTTCTGAATAACGCTTAAATATACCAGACAGTGGACGGATTCGGCACTAAAAACGCGCCCCGGAATGGCGCCATTTTCGCCCGTGAATCAATAAATTCAATCGCGGTTTACGCTCTTAGGTGTAGCTTTACTCAGCTTTCCAAGGTGCGCTTGAGGAGATCAACGTCTTCCGCGATGGCGGCATCACTTTGGCGCAATTCTTCGATCCTGCGCACCGCGTGCATCACCGTCGTATGATCTCGCCCGCCAAATTTGCGGCCAATTTCGGGCAGAGAGCGCGAGGTTAGTTGTTTGCTCAGGAACATCGCGACCTGGCGTGGCCGGGCGACGGCCCTGGCGCGCCGCTCGGACGACATCTCCGACAATTTGATATTGTAGTGCTCGGCCACGCGACGCTGAATTTCTTCGATGGTGATGCGCCGCTCGCTGGCGCGGAGCACATCGCGCAATACCTCCTGCGCCATATCCAGGTCGATTTGCCGCCCGACCAGAGTGGCGTGGGCGGTGACGCGGTTGAGCGCCATTTCGAGCTCACGGATATTGCTGCTGATCCGGCGCGCGAGGAATTCCAACACATCCTGCGGGACATCGGTTACGCCGGATGACTCAATCTTGGCATGGAGAATGCCGAGCCTGAGCTCATAGGTGGTGGCGTGAATATCGGCGACCAGCCCCCAGCCGAGACGCGAGCGCAGGCGCTCCTCCATTTCATCCAGATCGGAGGGCGAGCGGTCGCCGGATATGACAACTTGCCGGTTATGGTCGATCAACACATTGAAAGTATGGAAGAATTCTTCCTGAGTGCTGTCTTTGCCGCAGATGAATTGCACATCATCAATCATCAACACGTCGGCCGAGCGGAATTGCTCCTTGAACGCCATGGTGTCCTTGTAGCGAAGCGCGCGGACGAAGTGATACATGAATTTTTCGGCTGAAAGATAAAGCACGCGGCGGGTCGGATCGCGTTGGCGAATATGACTCGCGATGGCGTGCATGAGGTGGGTCTTACCAAGGCCGACGCCGCCGTAGAGATAAAGCGGGTTGAACGGCACCGAATTATCCGCGTCGGCGACGCGCCGCGCTGCCGCATGAGCGAATTCATTGGGCTTGCCGACGACAAATTCGTTGAAACTGAAGCGCGGGTTCAGAGGTGAGGAGAGGTCGTCAATATCTTCCTCGACCGCACGCAGGCGTAAGTAGGGCCCACGCGCCGGCATTTCGCCGGGCACATTACTGGCGTTACTGGTCGGAAGAGCGCTTTGCTGAGATGTACTCACCGGCGCGGCAACGCCGCCGATGACGATGACGTCAATCGCCACCGAACGGACATCCGGATTCATTTGATTCCACAATTCGGCAATCCGTGCCGCATAGCGCGCGCTCACCCAGTCCCGTAAGAAGCGCGTCGGCGCGGCAATCTGGGCCTCGCCATTTTCTATCCGCCGCAATGACAGTGGTTTCAGCCAACTGCGAAAAGCCGCATCACCCAATTCCTCCTGCAAATGGGTGCGAATGGCAGTCCATTGCTCCTCATGCAGGGGATGGGCGGATTTATCTGTTTCGGCCATGGTTTAGCCCTGCACCCATGGCAGGGCGCGCATTTTCCAGCCTGATGTCTGGCCACGATGCCGGCTGCCGTCCGCGTCGCCTTCGAAGCCTTCGACGATGTTGAAACAGTCGCTGAAACCTTGCGCCACGCAATATTGGGCGGCAGATGCTGAGCGCGCGCCGCTGCGGCAAAGAAACAATACCGGCATGTCGGGCATCACGCCCGCATCGGATAAATCGGCCAAGAATCCCGTGTTTTCTGCCATATCTGGATAGTGTTGCCAGGAAATGAATACGGGTTTTTTGTCCAAAGCGTTCAAATCGGCAAAGCCAACGAAATTCCATTCGGCGTCTGTGCGCACATCGACCAGCACGGCCCTCGCATCTTCAGCGAGAATCTGCCAGGCCTCGTCCGGTGTGACGTCGCCGGCGTACAAGGACTCCGGTGCCAGACGCGTCTTGGCCAAGCGTCGCACATTTTCCAGACCCATTTCCACCACTTCGTTCGGCGCAATTATACTGTTGGCAATTCTGCTCATATCAGTTGGAAACTGGCCAAACCCCCTGGTTGCGGCGCGTGGTTTTTTTATTGGCGCGTCGCAAAAATTATCTTTTTATTTAGGCGTCCTGCTGGCGTGCCCAGCAGGCATTTACACAGTAGTGGCGTGCCGGAATTCTGGCAACAGGTCCGTAATAGGAACGTCTGGATATTTGCAAAAAAAAATTTCCGGGCCGGTCTGAGCTTCAAACTGAGCCGCGAAAGCTAAGCAATTGGACTCTCAGGACAAGCCGCATTCCAGACAAATATTTCAGCCGTTCTGGACCGCGCGGTACAGGTGCTGAAAAAATGGCACACAGGAAATATTTTTTTCGCGCGAAAAAATTGGCGGCGATTTGCTCTGTGCGGAAGCAGTGGTTCTGAATATGGCTCCACGTCGCAAAATAGGGACGCAGGCACAAGGATGGGACGGATCGCCGCAATCTGACGTGCGGTCGGTCCGTTCAATCCGAATGTGATTTAAGCGATTGCTTTGATGCGCTTGTTGAGGCGGGACATACGCCGCGCCGCCGTATTTTTGCGCAAGACACCGCGTGTCACGCCGCGCATAATCTCGGGCTGAAAGGCTTTCAGCGCTTCCTGTGCGGCGGGTTTGTCGCCGCTATCGATCGCCTGTTCCACATTCCGCAGGAAGGTGCGGATACGGCTCATGCGCATACGGTTGATATCGGTATGCTTTTTCAGCTGCCGAATTCGCTTTTTCGCCTGCACTGTGTGCGCCATGGCGTTCCTATTATTTTCTGTTTCAGGATGGGCGGTTATATCGGCAGGCTAGCGCGACGTCAACCGCCTCAGCGCGCGCTGTTTGGCGTGCTATTTATTGCTGAAAGAGGGCTCTCGTTTGGCGATGAATGCGGCCATGCCTTCTTTCTGATCTTCGGTTGCAAAAGTTGAGTAAAATGTCGCCTTTTCGAAACGTATGCCTTCTTCCAGGGTCGTCTCAAAAGCACGATTTACGGCAGTTTTTGCCATCGCAACAATGGGTTGCGAGAGGTGGGCAATGCGCTCGGCGACTTTCATGACCTCATCGAGCAACTCGGCAGCCGGCACCACCCGGCTGACTAGATTGGCGCGTTCGGCCTCTTCGGCGCCGATCATGCGCCCGCTAAGAATCATTTCCATCGCCTTGGCTTTGCCGATGGCGCGGGTCAAACGTTGTGTGCCGCCGGCGCCGGGGATCACGCCCAGGGTGATTTCCGGTTGGCCAAATTTTGCATTGTCGGCGGCGATGATAAAATCGCACATCATGGCGAGCTCGCAACCGCCGCCGAGCGCATAGCCGGCTACCGCGGCGATGACGGGTTTGCGGCATTGCGTGATACGCGACCACGGGCCGATAAAATCCCCGGTCTGGGCGTTGATAAAATTCTTGGTCTGCATTTCCTTGATGTCGGCGCCGGCGGCAAAGGCCTTTTCGCTGCCGGTGAGCACAATGGCGCCGATGGCGTCGTCCGCTTCAACATCATCGAGTGCGGCGTTGAGCTCAGCGATCAAGTCCGAGTTCAGGGCGTTCAACGCTTTCGGCCGGTTGAGGGTGATTTTTGCGACCCTCTCCGCGCGGTCGAGAATGATGTGTTCATATGACATGGCCAATGCTCCGTCTTATGCGCCGGTTAAGGGGGCGCGGAATTTATTGTGATGAATGAGGTGAAAGTACGAATCTAACCAGCAGCAAGCGATCTTCCGCACTGAGGTGAATACGCAACATCTCGCCGTCGCGCGAAAATACAAGATCATTGGCCAATTGCCAGCCAAATTCGGGCATGACGGTGATGTAAAATTCGACGACATCATCTCGCCGTACCTCGCCGTATGCGTAGGCTTCGACAAGGCGGCCGTCCGGCTTGTCGAAATCAAGCGTCGCTGCGGTGTCCTCCGTCAGACCCGCCATCAACGGGACATCCTCAATGGCTGAAAGAAATGCTGCGGTTTCACCGCCTGCCTGTGCGGGAGATGGGGACATAAACCCAGCGACCAGGAGGGCGTAACAAATATACCGGATGCGTCCAAGCATTAGCGCTGGCGCGCCGCGCAATAGAAACTTGAGCGCCCGCTTTGAACAATACGCTTTACCGCTTTGCCGCAATCGCATTTTGGGCACGCCTCCCCCTCGCGACCATAGACCGAAAACTGGTGTTGAAAATAGCCCAATTCGCCGTTCGCTTGAACATAGTCGCGCAACGACGAGCCGCCTGCCGCGAGCGCCTTGTCGAGAACCTGGCGTATGGCGGTTGCCAGCCGTTCGGCGCGCGCGCCCTGCACCGTATGGGCGGAGCGCTTGGGGCTGATGCCGGCATAATAGAGGGCTTCGCAGACATATATATTGCCGAGGCCGGCGACAATTTTTTGATCCAATAGTGCGGCCTTGATGGGCGAACGCTTGCCGGCCAGCCGGCCTGCCAGGAAGGGGCCGTTAAATTCGTTGCCGAGCGGGTCCGGCCCCATATTGGCCAACAGACGGTGGCTCGCGACCTCTTCCTCGCGGCAGAGCGTAATCAATCCGAAGCGGCGCGGATCGCAATAGGTGGCCACCGTGCCGTCTTCCATAAAGAACACCACATGATCGTGCCGCCCTTCGGGCGATTTGCCATTCTCTTCCAAGGTGAAGCGGCCCGACATGCCCAAATGGATGATCAGAACGGTGCCATCGTCGAGATAGGCGAGAATATATTTGCCGACCCGATCCAGGCGTTCGAAACAGCGCCCCTCCATGCGCTCGGCAAAGCGCTCCGGCAACGGGATGCGGAGGTTTTTGCGCCGTGTTTCCGCGCGTGTCACGCGCCGGCCGAGAAGGCGTTCCTCCAGGCCGCGGCGGACCGTTTCGACTTCGGGTAATTCTGGCATGGTGCGTAAAGTAGCGCCTTCAGGGACGCTAGGCTATCCTCCGGGCATGCCGGATACGGAAAATAGCGACAATAGCGCCGAGCAGGTCGATTTCGGTTATGGCCGGGTCGAAGCAGAAGAAAAATTGCATCTGGTGCGCGATCTGTTCGATCGCGTGGCGGGGCGCTACGACCTCATGAACGATCTGATGAGCGCCGGCACGCACCGCCTGTGGAAACGCCAGATGATCGATTGGCTGGCGCCGAAGCCCGGCGCCTGCCATCTCGACGTGGCGGGCGGCACCGGCGATATAGCCTTTCGCGTGAACACCCGTTTGGCCGGCGAGGGGCGCGTTATCGTCTGCGACT
Source organism: Alphaproteobacteria bacterium (assembly GCA_029937205.1). Lineage (GTDB taxonomy): Bacteria > Pseudomonadota > Alphaproteobacteria > UBA828 > UBA828 > PTKB01. The sequence continues at coordinate 11,189 of JAPYQV010000004.1, read as the reverse complement.
TAAGCGAGAATATGGTCTTGCAGGGGCGCGCGCGGGGTTGGGACAGGGGTATCCTCTCCGGCGTCGAATGGCTGGTCGGGAACGGCGAGGCATTGCCGCTCGCGGCGCGCTCGGTCGATTCCTACACGATTGCCTTCGGAATTCGCAATGTGACCCATATTGAAAAGGTCCTGGCGGAAGCGGCCCGAGTGCTGAAACCGGGCGGCCGCTTCATGTGCCTGGAATTTAGCCCTGAACAGGCGCCGGGAATTAGTCGGCTTTATGAAATTTATTCGTTTTCCGTCATCCCTTGGCTCGGCGGTATGGTCGCCGGAGATCGCGATTCTTATCGCTATCTGGTAGAGAGCATCCGCCGTTTCCCGGCGCCCGAAAATTTCGCCAACATGATCCGCGCGGCCGGATTTGGCGGTGTCAAATGGCGCCCTTTGAGCGCTGGCATTGCGGCGCTGCATTCCGCCTGGCGAATCTGAACCCATGCGGCGATCCTTCCGGAATATTTGGCGCCTGGTGCGTATCACCTGGATATTGGGGCGTTATGACGCGCTCTTCTTGCTGGAAGACGCGAAAATTGCGCCATTCGTCACCTGGATTGCCGGTCTGGCACCTCGCCGCCGCGGCTTGGGGCGGCCCGGGCAGCGTCTCGCCGCTGCCCTGCAAGTATTGGGACCGAGTTTTATCAAATTTGGTCAGGCGCTTTCCACCCGTCCCGATTTGGTCGGCGAGGATGTGGCCCATGAATTGTCTGAACTACAGGATCGCCTGCCGCCGTTCAGCGGCAAAGCGGCGCAGGACATTATTGCGCGCGAGTTCGACATGCCACTCGATGCGCTGTTTGCGGAATTCGACATCGAACCGGTAGCGGCGGCGTCCATCGCCCAGGTCCATTTTGCCCGCACCATCGAAGGCGAGGCGGTGGCGGTAAAAATCCTCCGGCCTGGAATCGAAGACGCGTTTGCTCGCGATTTGGAGCTGTTCTATTGGTTGGCTAGGCTTTCCGAGCGCGCTTTGCCGGCATGGCGGCGCCTGAAGCCGGTCGAGGTGATCCGAACTTTCGCGGAAAGTGTCGCGATGGAGATGGATTTGCGCATCGAAGCGGCGGCGGCCTCCGAGATTCGGGAAAATTTTGCTGATGAGCCAATGTATTGCGTGCCTGCGGTGGATTGGCAGCGCACCAGTCAGCGGGTTTTGACCCTGGAGCGGGTCGAAGGCGTGCCAATCGATGAGCGTGAAACCCTGGTCGAGTCCGGCCATGAGCCGCGCGATATATTGAAGATCACCGCCGGCGCGTTCTTCCGCCAGGTCTTCCGTGACGGTTTTTTCCACGCTGATCTTCATGCCGGCAATCTTCTGGTCGATGCCGAAGGCCGGGTCATTGCGGTCGATTTCGGAATTATGGGCCGGCTTGATCGCGCGACACGGCGCTATTTGGCGGAAATGCTGCTCGGTTTTCTGATCGGCGATTATGAGCGGGTCGCCGAGATACATTTTGAAGCCGGCTATGTGCCGCGGCAACAATCCAAAGCAGCTTTTACCCAAGCCATACGCGCCGTCGGCGAGCCCATCCTCGGTAAGCCCTTGCACGAGATTTCGCTGGCACAGCTTTTGGGCCATTTGTTCAAGGTGACCAAGACTTTCGAAATGGAAACCCAGCCGCAGCTTCTGTTGCTGCAGAAAACACTGGTGATGGCGGAAGGCATGTGCCGCGGCTTGAGCCCGGAAGAGAATATGTGGGCCTTGGCGCAGCCGCAGATCGAGCTTTGGGCACGCGAAAATCTGGGGCCGGAAGCACGGCTGCGCGATGCCGCGGTGGAAACAATGGGCGCTGTCCGGCGCCTGCCGCGCATGCTGGAGCGCGCGGAACAGGCGCTCGATAAATTTGAGAATGGCGCGCCGCAGACGCAAGACTCCGGGCGAAAAATTCGTCTGAACGGCGTTCATGCGGCGCTCGGCATCATCGCCGGTCTTTTGGTCGCGCTGCTTATTTTGGAACTGATCTAAGAAACCAAACTCGATTGCGAAATCAGCGCTTCCTGCTGCTTCAACGCCGCCACAGCATCGTCATGGGAAATTTGCACAAAGGAGGCGTGTTGCAGGGGCTGGATTTGACCGATAATTGACATATCGGTTGAGATCACAATGCCAATCCGCGCATAGCCGCCAACACTCGGCGCATCGACACCGAGGACAATCGGCTCGACGCCCGACGGGACCTGGATGGTACCGACGGGCGCGCCCGGATCGATGACAATATTCGATGGATCCGCGCCGGCCTCCTCGTTTAAGTAGCTTGGCCTGCCGGGCCGGAAGCCCAGTTCGGGCCCGATAAAGCGCATGCCTGTGCGGTCTGATCTGGGGTTGAGTTTCCATGCCGTGGCATAAAATGCTGTTTCGCTCTCGGCGTTGAACAAATGCGCCTCGGGGCCGCGCACCACCCGCACCTGATGTTCCCTGCCATATGAAGGCACCAATTCCGGCCGTAATTGCCTCCCGGCGAGGGTTTTGCTAGCGCTATCGGCTCGGCCGATGGGGAGAATATCGCCCGCCAGAAGCGCCCGCCCCTTGAATCCGCCAAAGCGGCCGCGCACATGGGTGGCGCGGCTGCCGAGGTAGGGCGGAACGTCGATGCCGCCATGAATGGCGAGATAGGCACGGGCCCCGGATGCCGCCATGCCGAAGGCCAACTGCTGGCCCCGGCGCAACATAAATGCCTGCCAACGGGGAATCGGCGCGCCATCCACCGTGGCACCGAGATCCGCGCCGGTTGTGGCGACGAGAAGATCCGATCCGGCGCGCACATTCAGGCCGGCCATGGTGATTTCCAGACCGGCGGCACCGGGATCGTCGCGGATGATCAAGGGTCCGCCGGGGGAATTGCCGACCAACAGGTTGGCGATTCTAAGAGCGAAGCCGTCTTGCGCACCGGATGGCGGAATGCCCAGGCATTGCCCTCCCTGGCGGCCCATATCCTGGACGGTGGTGTGCAGTCCGCCTTCGATGATTTCGAGCATTATTCAGTACGCCACGAACTGCCGGGGTCGCGCTTTTCCGCCGGCTCGCCGAGACCTTCGAGCCAGGCGATATACTCGGCACAGTCAAGCAGATCCTCGCTGATCTGATATTCGTAGGTTCCGGCTTCGACCTCGGCGCGGATGTCATTATATTCGTCGCGCGAGATCGAGACGTAGCGGTGCCGGTCGCCGGCTTTGGCAAGGACGGGGCTGTCCTTGAAGATGGCGTTGCTTTGTTCCGGCTCAAAAATATTGATCGGCGTGCGGCCGAATAATTGACCGCCGCCGGGAACCCGTATCGGATATATCGTCGATGTGGTGCCGCCGAAATTGAGCAATCGTGCCGGTGTCCAGCTGCGCGGTGTGCGGTAGAGCGGTGCGCCGATGCGCCTGCGCGGATCCATCGCATAGGACATAAATGCGCCCGGCACGAAGCCGACGCCGGTGACCCAATAATCGCACGCGGTATGCGCTTCAATCACTTGCGCGGGCGTCATGTGGTTGAATTCCGCTATATATTCCATATTGTCCCGGACGCCGAAGGCGGCGGCGCACTCGCGCGACCAGGGATCATCATATAAAGCCGGAATAATCACCTTGCGGCTTGGCAGCTTGACGATCTTACCGAGAGATTCGATCAAGTCGCTCAGCACCGAGATCAAATTAGGGCGCGTCGTCACCAAAGGATTGTAGACGATGCCGAGGGTGCGGACCTGAGGGTTGGTTTCCAACAGGCCTCTCGGAGGATTGGCGGCAATCGCCGAATCGAGGGCCAAAATCTTGAAGTTCAATGGAATATTTGTTTCGTCGCCGAATTCGATGTTGAGCGCCGTGTCGGCCATGGTCCGGAATATGGGCTTTTGGTAGATCATGGTTCGCAACGCTCCCGGCAACTGCCGGCTAATCTAACCCATTCGATTGAGCGGTCCAAACCCCGCTTGCCCTTTATTCGGTAGCAATTTAGGTTATCCACAGATTCTTGTTGGGAAATAGGTGGATTTACGTCCGTGCTGAACAATATGCGAATTCTGCTCATTATTTCGGGCGGAATAGCGGCCTATAAAAGCTTGGAACTCATCCGTGGTCTGCGTCGGCGCGGTGCCCAAGTGCGGCCGATTTTGACCAAGGGCGGGGCTCAATTCGTGACCCCCCTTTCGGTTGCGACACTGGCTCAGCACAAGGTCTATGACGATCTATTTTATCTGACCGATGAAAGTGAAATTGGCCATATCCGCCTGGCGCGGGAGACCGACCTTGTGGTGGTCGCGCCAGCCACGGCGGATATTCTCGCCAAGATGGCGAACGGCATTGCCGACGATCTGGCGACCACGGCCTTGCTGGCCACCGACCGGCCTATTTTGATTGCGCCGGCGATGAACAGCCGCATGTGGGCCAATACAGCAACGAAGCGAAATTTAGCGCTGTTGCAGGCCAATGGCGTGATGACCGTTGGGCCGGCGCATGGCGAGCTTGCCGAAGGTGAAATCGGTATCGGGCGGATGGCCGAGCCGGTCGACATTTTAGCCTCGATTGAGGCCGCCCTGGGCGGTCCGCTCTCAGGAATCCGCGCGCTGGTGACCAGCGGCCCGACCCACGAGCCGATCGATCCGGTGCGCTATATCGCCAACCGCTCTTCCGGCAAGCAGGGCCATGCCATTGCCGGCGCCTGCGCCCGGCTCGGCGCCGCCGTCACCCTCGTGTCGGGGCCGAGCAGCGAAATCGACCCGCCGGGGGTGGAGATGGTGCATGTGGAGACCGCGCGCGACATGATGGAGGCGTGTTTGAAGGCGCTTCCTGTGGATGTCGCCATATGCGCGGCGGCAGTGTCCGATTGGCGCCCGGCGGAAGCTGGGACGCAGAAAATAAAGAAGGATAAGCGCAGTTCCTCCACAGCGCCCAATCTGGCGCTGGTCGAGAATTCCGATATTTTGGCAACACTCGCCGGGCGCGAGAATGACCGCCCGCGCTTGGTGATTGGCTTCGCCGCAGAGACCGACGATGTCCTGGCCTATGCATCGGCCAAGCTGGTGTCGAAGGGATGCGACTGGATCCTGGCAAACGACGTGTCGCCCGATACCGGCACATTCGGCGGTGACGACAATAAGGTTCATCTCATCAGCCGCTCAGAGGCCGAGCCAATGGCCGGGCCGAACATCGAGGAATGGCCCGAGTTCAGCAAGGTCGAAGTGGCGGCGCGCCTGGCCGAGCGCATTGCCCAATCATTGGGGAGCGCGGCATGAGCGGCGAAATTGAATTGCCCATCTGCCGGTTGCCGCACGGCATGGATTTGGCGCTACCCGCCTATGGCAGCGCGGGCAGTGCCGGGCTCGATCTCGTGGCCGCGATCGATGCCGGAGCGGACGTCGAACTGGCGCCGGGACAACGCCACCTTGTGCCGTGCGGGATTTCCATTGCCCTGCCCGAAGGCTATGAAGCGCAGGTGCGTCCGCGCTCTGGCCTGGCGTTGAAACATGGCCTTTCAATCCTCAACAGCCCGGGCACCATCGATTCGGATTACCGCGGTGAGATCGGGGTCGTCCTGGTCAATCACGGTCAGCAGCCGTTTACCCTCAAACGCGGCATGCGCATCGCGCAGATGGTCATTGCGCCGGTTATCCGTGCCTCATTGGCGGAGGTACATGCTTTGCCGGAGAGTGAACGCGGCGCAGGCGGCTTCGGCTCAACCGGGCTGGGCGGATAGCGGTCGCTATGCTCGATCCGTCAAAAAAACTCGTCTATGCCGTCGAATCGGTTGTCGATATTGCCTATAACGGTGGTGCGGAACCGGTGCGCAGCCGTGAGATCGCCAAACGTCAGGGCGTACCCCACCGCTACCTCGAACAAGTGATGCAGCGCCTGGTGCGTGCCGGTGTGCTGCGCGGTGTGCGGGGGCCGCGCGGCGGCTATCTTCTGGCCCGCGAGCGTCGGCGTATTACGCTCGGCCAGATCGCGCGGGTGGTACGCGAGCTCGAGAGCTTGGAAGATGACGGCGAGAAGGAAATCACATCCGAATTGGCCGACCAGGTGCTTCAGCCCATATGGAGTGAGATGCAGGAAGATTTGATGGTTCGCCTCGATCAAATTACGATCGAGGATATTTGCCGCCGCGCGACCGGCCTCAACATCAAACGCGCCTCCGAAATAAACGCCGACTTCACCATATGAAAATCGAGACCGAGGAAACGCCCTTGGAAAAGCAACAAGATTTTTTTTCGCGCGGCCGAATTTACGAAAATATCATCGCCACCGTGGGCGGAACGCCGCTGGTGCGGCTTAACCGCTTGCCCGCGCAACAAGGCTGCGCGGCGGAAATTATCGCCAAGCTCGAATTTTTCAATCCCTTGGCCTCGGTCAAGGACCGTATCGGGTTCGCCATGATCGATGCCGCCGAGGCGGTGGGAAAAGCGGTTCCGGGAAAGACGTTATTGGTCGAGCCAACGTCCGGAAACACCGGCATCGCGCTCGCATTTGTGGCTGCCGCCAAAGGCTACCGCCTGATCCTGACCATGCCGGAGAGTATGTCCCAGGAGCGCCGCAAGATTCTCAAACTGCTCGGTGCGGAAATTGAACTCACGCCGCCGGAAAAAGGCATGAAAGGCGCGCTCGCGCGGGCCGAGGAAATCGTCGCGGAACATGACGATGCGTTGATGCTTCAGCAATTCGAAAACCTCGCCAATCCGGAAATTCACCGCCGCACCACGGCCGAGGAAATTTGGGCGGACTGTGACGGTAAGCTCGATGTGCTGGTCTCCGGCGTCGGTACCGGTGGAACCATCACCGGCTGCGCGCAAGTGCTGAAGCCGCGCCTGCCGAACTTACACGTGGTCGCGGTCGAGCCCGAGGACAGCGCGATTTTGTCCGGCGGCACGCCGGGGCCGCACAAGATTCAGGGCATTGGCGCGGGATTCGTGCCCGACATCCTGGATCCGTCAGCGATTGACGAAATCCTGTCCATCGGCAATGAAACGGCCTTCGAGACGGCGCGCCAGATCGCCCGGCTGGAGGGCATTCCGGTGGGGATATCATCAGGCGCCGCGGTGGCGGGCGCGCTCGAAGTGGGCGCGCGGCCCGAGATGGCGGGCAAGCGGATTGTGGTCATAATTCCCTCGTTCGCCGAGCGCTATTTATCGACCGATCTCTTTAGCGGTGTATAGAAACGGGTTGCGGAAATTTGCATGAGCTTTAACGAATCACAGATTGAGCGCTATGCGCGCCACATTATCCTGCAGGAAGTGGGCGGGCACGGGCAGGCCAAGCTGCTCGATTCGAAGGTGCTCGTAGTTGGCGCCGGCGGGCTGGGCTCGCCGCTTCTGCTCTATCTCGCCGCTGCCGGTGTGGGGACGCTTGGCATCATAGACGATGACCGGGTCAGCCTGTCCAATTTGCAGCGCCAGGTGATTCACACCACGGATGGTCTTGGCACCGCCAAAGTCGAAAGCGCCAAGCGCGCCATCGAGGCGATCAATCCGGACGTGACGGTGATCAGCCATGAAGCGCGCCTCACCGCGGATAACGCTCTCGACATGATCTCCGCCTATGATTTGGTGGCCGACGGCAGCGACAATTTCGAAACCCGATTTTTGATCAACGATGCCAGCTATTTTGCCGAACGGACGCTGGTTTCGGCCGCGATCCTGCGCTTTGATGGACAGCTATCGACGTTCAAGGCGTATGCCGGTGACGCGCATCCCTGTTATCGCTGCATCTTTCGGGAGCCGCCGCCGGCGGGCCTGATTCCGTCCTGTGCGGAGGGTGGCATTCTTGGTGCCGTTGCCGGCTCCATGGGTTCGCTGCAATCGACCGAGGTGCTGAAGGAGTTGCTGGGTATCGGCGACAGCCTGTCCGGCACGCTGATTATCTATGACGCGTTGAGCGCGACATTTCGAAATGTGCACGTCAAGCCCGATCCGACCTGTCCGCTGTGTGGCGATAATCCGACGATCACAGATCTGTCGTCGCACTTGGCCGGCGCATAGCGGGAGCGAGAGCGATGCTGAAAGACGAAATCGTCAATATCGACGATATCTACGTCCCGACAAAGCGGCGCAAGACCCTGAACGAAGCCACGGTCGCGGCCCTGGCGGAGGATATTCTCGAAGAGGGTATGAAGGTCCCGATACAGCTACGCAAAGGCGATGGCCGCTTTGTCCTGGTCGAGGGCCTGCACCGGCTTGAGGCGTGCCGCGCCCTCGGAGACGTGAAAATTACCTGTATATTCGTGGCCGCGCGGAAATCGTAGGCTCGGCCTAGCCTTTCGTAATCGGGATATGCCTCGGCTGGCCGGCCATGCGCGCGAGCCAGGAATTCACATGGCCGAACGGCGCGAGCTCAAATCCGCCTTCCGGAGCGACATGTGTGTAGGCGTAGAGCGCGATATCGGCGATCGAGCAGGTCTCGCCGACAAACCATTGCCGATCGCTCAAATGTCGGTCCATCTGGGCGAGGACGGCTGATCCGCGGGTCTGCTTTTCTGCCAAAGCTTGCCGCCTTTCGTCGTCAATCGGGCCGTGTGACAGCCAATGGCGCGCCACGGCAATGTTGGGCTCATGTTCATACTGCTCGAAAAACATCCATTGCCGGAAGGAAGGTAGTCATAAAGCTTGATCATGGGTCATTATCATCGCTCCTTGGTATTAGTTCTCGATTTCGATTACGCGATCCGGCGGCATATGGCCATCGGCCCAGGTTTGGATATTGATCAGCACCTTTTCACCCATATCGAGGCGACCTTCCAGGGTCGCCGAGCCCATATGCGGCAGGAGCACGACATTGTCGAGCTTGAGGAGCTTTGGGTTGATGGCCGGTTCGTTTTCATAAACATCGAGGCCGGCGCCGGCGATTTTGCCGTCTTCAATCAGCTTGGCCAAGGCGGCCTCGTCGATGGCATGGCCGCGCGATGTGTTGATGATAAAGCTGGTGGCGCGAATGAGATTGAGGCGCCTGGCCGAGAGCAGATGAAAAGTTGCCGGCGTACTCGGGCAATGGATGGTGATGAGGTCCATATGGGCGAGCATCTGATCGAGGCTTTCCCACCAGGTGGCCTCGAGTTCTTCCTCGATCTCGCCGTGCAGGCGATTGCGGTTGTGATAATGGATGGAGAGGCCGAAACCGAGGGCGCGGCGCGCCACCGCCTGGCCGATCCGGCCCATGCCGATGATGCCGAGCCGTTTGCCCCAAATACGCTGGCCGAGCATGGCGGTCGGTGCCCAGCCGCCCCACGCGCCGCCGCGCGCCAGACGGTCGCCTTCAACCAGGCGGCGTGGCGCCGCCAGAATGAGCGACATGGCCATATCCGCGGTATCTTCGGTTAGGACGCCGGGCGTGTTGGTCACCAGAATGCCGCGCGCTTTGGCCGCGTCCAGGTCGATATGATCGACGCCGGTACCAAAACTGGCGATCAATTTAAGCTGATCGCCGGCCTGCGCGATGACCTCACGATTGATCGTGTCGGTGACGGTGGGCACGAACACATCGGCGCTTTGCACGGCCTCGATCAATTCGGCCTGGCTGAGCGCCGTGTCGGAATCGTTCAAGTGTGTGTCGAACAGCTCCATCATGCGCGCCTGAATTTGATCCGGCAGGCGGCGGGTGACGATAACCACGGGTTTCTTGCTCGACGACGGCATATTTATTCCTGTTTGCTCCCCCAGACGCCCGGGGTGGCGTATGGCGGGGAAGGTGATACTACTTGTTTAGCAAAGCGCGCTCCGCGAGACAATCAAGTGCGGCGCGCGCAATCTCGTATAGAATCGGCCCGGGAATAATATCCGTTTACCAGGATCATTTGGTTCAAATGTTTTTCGTGCGCCTTATCGCTCTTATATTTGCCGTGAGCTGCCTCCTGGCCGCCACGCTGGCGCTGTCAGGTCCAGCCGTGGCGCGCGACGATGCCTTGCCGCTGCCACACTTTGTTTCGCTGAAATCGAGTGAGGTGAATTTACGCACCGGGCCGGGCACGCGCTATCCCATCGAATGGGTATATCAGCGCCGCGCGCTTCCTGTGGAGATCACTGCCGAGTTTGATAATTGGCGCCGGGTACGCGATTCAGAGGGCGTGGTGGGATGGATTCATCGCTCACTCTTGTCCGGTTGGCGCACCGCCATTGTGATCGAACCAGAGCGATTGTTTCGCCGCGCTCCGAAAGCCAATGCGCCCGGCACGTTTCGTGCCGGGCGGGGGGTGCTGGTGGAAATTATATCGTGCGATGGCACTTGGTGCCACGTGGCCCATGACGAGACCGACGCTTGGACGCAACAGGACGGATTATGGGGCGTCTATCCGGGAGAAACGATCAAATAGCCCGGAACGCTAGAGCAAATCCCGAGCAGCTGGAATCACCTGCGACGACGCTTTGCTTCAATTTCAGAGAGCTAGAGAAGTTCGTGTGAGCGCATGCGAACGTGAACTGCTCTAGTCGAAATCCCGGCCGAGGGCGTCTCGGGTATTCTCAGGAATAACGGCCATATGGCCATAGTTGGAATGATTTAGAGAAATCAGCGCGCGCACCGAAGGATCGCGGAACTTCGCCACGTCGGCGTCGGTGAAGGCAAAGCGCAGGAAATGCACCGCCGACGTCTTGCCGGCGTCGGTGGTGCGCTCGACATCGTCTTGAAGCGGCTCGGCGGTGATGGCGTGACTATCGAGCTCAAGGCGGATGGTCTCCTCAATGCCGCCAAGCCGGGCCAGTTCGCGTGCCCGGCGCTCGGCATCGGGAATCTCAAACATGAGCGTGGCAATCAATTCCTTGCCCTTTGGAATCAAGGGATTATAGGCTTCCAGCTCGCCGGCGATTTGATCGTCACCACCTTTTTCGACAAACAACATTTCGTGGATTTGCATCCACATGGTGTCGTAATTCTCGAAATAGAAGGTGGCGAACGGACCGACGCTCAAACGCCGTGCGCGCTTGACGAGGCCAATTTCAATGCGCCGGGCCGCGCGAATTTCACTGTAGGCTGCCATCTCCATGATATCGGAGGGCAAGATGTCGTGTTTCTGAGGCATCGTGTTGTTCCTAACCGGCCAGGCCATAGGCCATGGCGAAGAGTTCGATCGGGTGATAGGCGCGTCCTGCTTCCGGCAGGTTTTTGCCAAGGTTGTTTTCCGACCCGTCTTTATTTTTCGTCATCGCAAGTTGTTCCATGCCGACGACGATATGGCTGGCGGCGAGGGGACATTCT
>JAPYQV010000348.1 GCA_029937205.1 Alphaproteobacteria bacterium | reverse complement strand
ACCTCGACCTCGTGCAACGCCACCACTCTACACAACACTGTAAACGCAGGGATGGCTCTGTCTACACAACAAGAGTGAGCCAGACCTGCGCCGGCGTTCAAATTTCCAAAGCCGAGTATGTTCCATCGGCGTTGACGTCAGACAGTCACAGGTTCGATTCCTGTCGCGCCTACCATTTTCCTGCAGTGGTAATCTACTTGCGGCCTTGCAGCCCTCAGCCAAACGCGGCGAGCAGGGCGACGCCGCCGACCACCAGCGCCACGCCGCCCCATTGCAGGGCTGAGACTTGCTCGCGCAGGAAAGCGCGGGCGAGCAGCACCGTCACCACCGTGTAGGCGACACTGGTAATTATGGCATTTTCGCCGTTCTCCAGTCCGAGGCCGATGAAAATAAAGAGGTGGCCGGCGGTATCGAGCACGCCGAAGCCGATCAGCAGCGGCCAAGCGCGCAGCGAAAAGCGCATCCGCTCCTTCTGTGACAACACGGCGATGCCGACGATCACGGCGCCGACAATGCGCATCACCAGAACAGTCTGCAGCGGCCCGTATATCTCGACGGCGCGGTCGGCGGCAGTCGAGAGGGCGGCGGCGTAGATAGCGGCGGCGGAGAAGGCGTAGAGGGCGGTGCGCCGGATCACGGCCGGGCTGTATTCCGACGGCGTGTCGCCGTCGCCGTTGGACGGGGCCATGCGCGCGACGAACCAAACACCGGCGAGGGTGATGGCCATGGCAGCCCAAGAAATCAGGCTGGGCTGGGCGCCGAGGATGGCTGAAATCGGTAACGCGATCGCCGGATAGCTGGCGACCACAGGGGCCGCGACGGTCAACGGCCCGTGCGTCGCCGCATGATAAAACAGGAGGGCGCCGAGTGCGGTGGCAACGGCGATTCCGAGCAGATAATGCAGGCCGCCCAAGTCAAAATTCAGCGCCTCGCCGGTGATGCTCATGGCCGAGGCGATCAGCACCGCGCCGACCGCCATCAAGGCGAAGGTCGCCGCCAGGACGCCGACCGAACGACCGGCAAAGCGTGCCAAAAAGTCCGAAATGCCCCACACCATCGCGCAGCCGGCGCCCCAGACGGCGGCGTTTTCTAGCATTGCCTGAAGATCACAATGTCATGTCTCAAACGCCGTTGCGCGATCCGCTGCCTTGGGCGCGGCGTTGCTGCTGACGCTGTCCCAGTCGCTGTCGCCGTCGCGGCGTGCTTGCACCGCGCGCCGGAACTGCGCCATCAGATCTTCGGCGCTCCACGTGCCGAAGATCTGGACTGGCAAGCCGCCTTGTTGGAGTCCTCTTGCCGTCCATGTATTGCAGGTGTTGAAAAGGTGAAACTTGCCCGAGGCCGGATAGAAGCGGCTGAAGCTGTAGAGGCCCGGCGAGAGCGCTTGCACACGCGCCTCGCCGCCGCGCGCAAAGCTGCCCGCCAGATAGGCGGTCAGGGCGCGAAAACCTTCAGCCGAGACTCTCACTTCGATCACTTCGTCGCCTGGAAAAATGTCTCTCGGGTGGGCCGGCAGGCCAGCCAGGTGGACGACAGCGGGCGTCGGTAAAAGTGCCGCGCTCAGAGTCATGCCCAGGCTTTTGCGCGGCGCCGGATAATATTCCGCATCACCCCAGCCAAAGCTGAGGTAGAGCGCATCGGGAAAATCGACGGCTTCGGGAATAGCGCCAGCGGGAAGCTGCGCCCGGGCAACAACAATCTCCGAATGCCAACCGTTGCTGGTAACGAAGATCGAAATGTTGTGCTCGTCCGTGCGCGTGCCGTCCGCAGCGGAATAAGGCGCGCATGCCGCAACCGATAGGGTGGCGCAGAATGCCAGCAGCCAAGCGATGGTGATTTTCCTCACGAGGCGCATGGCAAAACCTCTTCCAAAGCGGCACCTCCTTCCGGAATGCTACCTGCATTCCGGCAAGCGTGACTACGCGCCCGAGTTAATACGAGGTAGCCAAGAGCGCGGATGCGCTCGCCCGGCGTCTGAGGGGCTCAAAAACAAGAATCCAGCCCCAAAAATACTTAATCCGTGCGGCTGGTCACCTCGAGCAGGTGATAGCCGAACTGGGTTTTGACCGGCCCCTGGACTTCGTTCACCGGCGCGCTGAACACCACGGCGTCGAATTCCTTGACCATCTGGCCCGGCCCGAAGGTGCCAAGATCGCCGCCGCTCTTGCCCGACGGGCAGGACGAGTGCGCTTTGGCGAGATCGGCGAAATCCTCGCCGCCGGTGATTTTCGTCTTCAGTTCTTCGCAGAATGCTTCGTCATCGACCAGAATGTGCCGGGCGCTGGCTTCAGCCATCGGGAAACTCCTCAAGTGGTGTGATATATAGTGTACGGGTGCGGTGTGGTGCTGCCGTGGTTAATACATATACCCTTGCACCGGTTGTAAACAATGTCTTTGCTAGGCGCTCAATGGGGATAACGCTGAACCGACGGAGCGCGCGAAACCGGCTTGAAATCGGCCGCGCCGGCTGGTGGCGGACGGGCTTTAGCGCGCTGATCGGCGTGATCTATTTCCTGCCCGTGCTGTGGATCGTCATCACCGCCTTCAAACCGGCGCGCGACGCCCTCACGCTCAACCTGTCCTTCACGCCGACCCTGAGCAACTTCGCCGCCATCTTCCGCCGCGCCTTTCACGCCGGTGGCGAGGTCATGGATACCGGCTTCGAGCATTTCTTCTTCAACAGCGTTTTCATCGCCGGCACCAGCGTCGGCCTGGCCCTCATTCTCGGCACAGCGGCGGCTTATGGCTTTTCGCGCTGGCCGCTGCGCGGCAACGACACCTACATGTTCCTGATTCTGACGACGCGCATGCTGCCGCCGATCATCGTCATCATCCCGATCTTCATCATGTTCCGCCTGACCGGCCTGGCCGGCAGCTATCTCGGCATCATCATGCTCTATACGGCGTTCAATCTGCCGTTCACCATCTGGATGATGAAGAGCTTCTTCGACGAGCTGCCGCGTGAGGTGGAAGATGCCGCGCGCACCGAAGGCTCATCGGAATGGCGCGTCTTCTTCCACATCTGCCTGCCCCAGGTCAAGGCCGGCATCGCCGCCACGGTAACCTTCGGCCTGATCTTGACCTGGAACGAATTCATCATGGCGCTGCTTTTGACCGGGCCTGAGACGCGCACCGTGCCGGTCGCCATGGGCGCCAATCTCGGCGGCGGTTTCAGCGTGCAGTGGGGCCTCCTCGCGGCGATTGAGACGCTTTATTTGTTGCCGGTGGTGCTGGTGACGTTCGCGCTGCAAAACCAGCTCCTAAGGGGTGTGACGTTTGGCACAATTCGCCAGCGTTCGCCGGCGAATTGATTTTTTAGATGCCCCTCAAACACCGGGCGGGGGGCATCCACCCCCTTGGCTACCTCGTATTAACTCGGGCGCGTGGTCACGCTTGCCGGAATGCACTGAGCATTCCGGAATGGTGGTGCCGTTTGCTTGAGTTTATTTTCAAATCCGAAAAATCGACTGTCTGAACTAAAACAATAAAATTGGTATTGTTTTGTAATTTAGCGCATTTGCCCGAATTCCGACGATCCTAGACTTGGAACACACCATATATAGACGTATAGCAGACAAATCCGCACCGCCCTAATTTTCGCACGCCTGAGCGGCCATCGCTATATTTTCAGGCGGCACCACCAACCAGAATGCTTCATGCATTCTGGCAAGCGTGACCACGCGCCCGAGTTAATACGAGGTAGCCAAGGGAGCGGACGCGACCGCCCGGCGTCTGAGGGACCAAACAAAAAAACAAGAACCCAGAAAAATTCCACCAAACGGCACCAACAACCGGAATGCGACCAGCATTCCGGCAAGGGCGACCGCCCGCCCGAGTTAATACGAG
>JAPYQV010000347.1 GCA_029937205.1 Alphaproteobacteria bacterium | reverse complement strand
GGTCTCCTCCCTGGGCTATGTCAATATCGCCCTCCTTGCTTGCCGTTACCTCTTACCATTCGGCACGCGGATCATTGTGCGGGAGGCAAACATGCCGTCTCTGAGCCTGCCGGAAGGTCCCCGGCCCGGGCTCATGCGCTGGCTTTGTCGGCGTTACTATCCGCGCGCCGATGCCGTCATATGTACCTCGCACAGGATGATGGCGGAAATGTCGGGTGACATCGGGGTGGCGCGCACGCGCTTACACGTGCTGCCAAATCCGGTGGATGCGGCGGCCTTGCGCGCCCAGGTTGGCGCTTTAGCGGCGCGTGACGGAAACGCCATCCAATTTGTGGCTGCTGGACGGCTCACCCGACAAAAGGGCTTTGATCGGTTGATTGAAATGTTTGCCGACCTGCCGAATGAATGCCGCCTCACTATTCTTGGTGAAGGTCCCGAGCGCCGGGCGCTACAAGCGGCGTGCGATCGGCTCGGGCTGAGTGGCCGGGTTGATATGCCGGGATATGAGGACAAGCCGTGGCCGCACTTTGCGGCGGCAGATGCCTTTCTGATGCCGTCGCGCTGGGAGGGCATGCCAAATGCCGCGTTGGAGGCGCTGGCGTGCGGAACACCGGTGATCGCCACACCTGAATCTGGCGCCATCGCTGAGATCGCCAAAGCGGCAACCGCGGGGGCTGTCACGGTTGCGCCATGGGGTAGCGGTTTCGCCAACGCCATGGCCGAAATCCGCGTGGACAAAGAAAAAAGACCGAGGCCCAGCTTGCTCCCGCCAGGTCACGAACCCGCTAGCGTCGCCCGTCGCTTCGAGAATATTTTGCGGCAACTATGCTAGGCGATGTTTTTGCGCGCCACCAGAACCAACCCGGCGACCGCCAAGTCTTCGTCCGTCATGGCTTTGAACTTGGCGGAGAGGCGTGGGCGGATGGCGCGCACGCAGGCCAGAGCACGGTATTTGGCGCTCTTGTCGAGCGCCGTCCAGGGCGCGGAATCGAGTTCTTCACTGACTCCGGCGAGGCGGCTGACGGTCAATTCGCCTGTCAGGCCGGAGCGCTCGAGCCAATCGCGATAATCATTGATCAGCACCCGGTTGGGCCGCCCGGCGCCGCGCGTCATGCGCCGATGCATACTGTCCGACAGAGTGAGAAGCGTGAGCGGATGATGGTCGGCGAACATGCCGTGGTCGCGCAGATCAATGCGGTGGATCATGATGCCGCCGGGCGCCAAGCAGTTGGCCATGTCGTCAAGTGCTGTGAGGGGATCGTAGAGATGCTCCATCACCGCACGGCTGAGAATGGCGTCGAAGTGGAGGCCGCAAGTGCAGAAGAACGTCTCGGCCGGTTGCCCGGCATGATAGGTAAGGCTCCGGATGGTGTCTTCGCCCGGCGCGCCATCGAACAGATGGGCGAGATTGAGCTGTTCGGACAACGCACCATAGATGCGGCGTTGCGCCTCTGCGTCGCGCCGCGACACCCAGCGGTCGATGGCATGAACATGGTCGGCGCCAGCGCCGAGGCAGCGCAGCGCAACGGCGAAATTGTCGCCCGGGCCGATCTCGGCGACGCTGCCACTGAAATGCTGCAGGCCGCCATAGGCGAGGTAGTCGCCGTAAACCCGCGCCACATAGGCCAGCGACGCGTCGATATCGAGTTTGGCATGGCGCGCCCCCGAGTTGGTCTCGAGTTGGCCCGCGGCGAGGCGGCGGCGGGCGCGCCAATCGTCAAACAAATAGTAGGCGCAGGTGAGCGGCACGCTGCGCTTGATGATGGCGCGCATATTCATGTTTCGGCGAATCCCAAGAAGCTGACATGACCGTAGCCGAACGCGCCTCGCGCGTCATGCATGTCATTACCGGGCTCGATACCGGCGGGGCCGAGGCGCAATTGTTGCATCTCGTCAGCGCGCGGCGCCGCGCCGGTGCCAATGACCGGGTGGTGAGCATGATCGCCGGCGGTGACCTGCGCGGGCAGTTCGAGCAGGCCGGCGTGCCGGTCCATGATCTTGGAATGAAGCGCGGCCGCCCCAGCCTGCCCGCGTTGTTGCGTTTGAGGGCTCTGTTGCGCCGCTTCAAGCCGCAGATGGTGCAAAGCTGGATGTATCACGCCGACCTGATGGCGCTCATTGCCTTGCGTTTCTCCGGCCGTTGGGAGGAAACGCCATTGATCTGGGGAATCCGCTGCTCGGACATGAACCTCAAGGATTATGGCCGCGCGCTCAAATGGACGGTGCGTCTCTGTGCACGCTTCTCGCATTTGCCCGATATGGTCGTCGCCAATTCCGAAGCCGGCTTGCAGGCGCACCATGATCTCGGCTATCGGCCATTCCGCAGCCGGGTGATCGACAATGGCATCGATACGGAGCGTTACCACCCGGACCGCGAGCTGCGCGCCGAAGTTCGCGCCGAGCTCGGTATCGATCCCAACGTACCGCTGGTGGCTCAGGTCGCGCGCGTCGATCCCATGAAGGATCATCAAACCCTGCTCCGCGCCATGGAAAAAATTCCCGATGTGGCGCTGCTGCTCATTGGCCTCGGCACCGAGAAATTTGACGGCCGCGCCAACTGCTACGGACTAGGCCGGCGCGGCGATGTGGCGCGCCTGTTGCCGGCCTGTGATTTGATCGTCTCGAGCTCGGCCTATGGCGAAGGCTTTTCCAATGCACTGGCCGAAGGCATGGCCGCCGGACTGCCGGCAATCGCCACCGATGTTGGCGATGCGGCGCGCATTGTCAGCGATTCAGGGCGCATCGTGCCGCCGCGCGATACCGACGCGCTCGCCGCAGCCATCCATGAGCTGGCCTTCGAGCCGCTTACATTTCGTGCGGCACGAAAGCTGCACGCGCGCACCTTGATCGAAAAGCGTTATTCCGTGGCCGAGAATTTAAAAAATTATGAGCGGGTTTATGCGTATTTGGTCTAATTGGTGGCCGGCCTAAAGCGATGTGCGGATTTGCCGGCCAGGTTGATTTTACAGGTATCGATTCCGCGACCGTGACACCGCGCCTCGCGCGCGCTAAGGCGCGCCTGTACCCGCGTGGCCCCGACAGCCAGGAGACTTGGCGTGATGATCGTTGCGCGCTGGTCAATACGCGGCTCTCGATTCAGGATCTGAGCAGCGCCGCAACCCTGCCGATGACGAGCCACGGCCTGGTGATCGCCTACAATGGCGAGATATTCAATTTTCATGAACTCCGCGCCGAGCTCGAAACCGCCGGCCATATATTCACCAGCCACGGCGATACGGAAGTGCTGCTCGCTGGTTGGCGCGCTTGGGGAGAGGGATTGCTGCCGCGCCTTGCCGGCATGTTCGCCTTTGCGATTTGGGATGCGACGGTATCCGAGCTTGTCCTGGTGCGCGATCGATTGGGCAAGAAGCCGCTGCTATATAAAGCCGAAGGCGGGCGCTGCAGTTTCGCCTCTGAACTCGCCGCCTTGGAGGTCCTGCTCGATAGCGCGCCGGCGCTCGATATGTCGGCTTTGCACATGCTGTTCACGTTGCGCTATGTGCCGGAACCGCTTGCCATCGTCGAAGGTGTACAGAAATTACCCGGTGGGCATTTGGCGCGCGTGACGGCCGAAGGCGTTAGCGTGAAACGCTGGTACGATCCGCAGAAAGGACGTCCGCCGACCTATAGCGATCCTCGCCAAGCCGAGCGCGATCTGGTGGCGCGCTTCGACGAAGCGGTGCGTTGCCGTCTGGTCGCCGATGTGCCGCTTGGCGTGTTTCTTTCCGGCGGTATCGATTCAGCCCTGGTGGCGGCGTCGATGGTGCGCGCCGGCGGACCGGTGCGTAGTTTCACTGTCGGGTTTGCCGGTGCGGCGGACTATTATGAAGAGCGCCCGGCTGCCCTACGTGTGGC
>JAPYQV010000346.1 GCA_029937205.1 Alphaproteobacteria bacterium | reverse complement strand
TGCACAATAAGCCGTTCATATCGATTGTTGGCTCGCCATAGGGAGAAAGACCCACGACCTTGTATTCGTCGCTGTCCTTCATGAAGCCGAGATATTGTGTGAGGACGGAATAATAAACGCCGAGCGAGTTCGGCTTGCCCATGCGCAGCACTTCGCGAATCTCATTGCCTTCGCCGACCGCAGCCGTGGTGCAGGCCCGGTCACCGGAAAAATCCATCGTTAGAATCAGTGCCGGATCACGGTCCCAAGCGAAATAGGTCGCGGCGACGTGCGCCGTATGATGATCCACGAGCTCGATTTTCGGCGCATGGCCGAAATGAAATTCTAAATAATCTTTCAATATGGCGTCGAAATCGCGGTAGGTCTTGCCCGGAAAAGAGACCGATTCGACATCTTGAATGGTGATGCCCGCTTCTTTCAGGCAATAGGCGATGGCGCGGCGCGGCAAATTCCCCGACGCGTGTTTGTCGCCGAGTAGCCGCTCCTCTTCCACCGCGGCGATTAGCTTGCCGTCCTTCATCAAGGCGGCACCGCCGTCCTGATTACCGATCATCACACCGCCACTAATGCCTAAGAAATACACAGCGCACCTCTTTGCATCCGATATGCGTTCTCAACGCATGGATAGATAGCCCAACCCGCCACATAGCCAACTAAGCTATGAGTCTTCTTCCTTTCCGACCGAAACGAAGTCAGGCCGAAAATCCTATCGTTTGGAGAACTGGAAGCTTCGTCGCGCCTTGGCTTTTCCGTATTTTTTACGCTCGACAACGCGGCTGTCGCGGGTCAGGAAGCCGCCGGCTTTCAGCACTTTGCGTAAATCGGGCTCGCGCAACACCAGCGCGCGTGACAGGCCATGACGCACCGCACCGGCTTGCCCCGAAAGGCCGCCGCCGCCGACGGTGCAGACGATGTCATATTGCTCGCGCCGCTCGGTGGCATCGAACGGCTGGTTGATGATCATGCGCAGCGCCGGGCGGGCGAAATAGACCTCAAACTCGCGCTTGTTGACCGTGATATTGCCCTTGCCCGGTTTAATCCAAACCCGCGCCACCGCATCCTTACGTTTGCCGGTGGCATAGGTGCGCCCTTGCGCATCGATCTGGGGCTCGGGTACGGCGACCACTTCCTGTTCCGCGACTTGGCTCAATTCGGCCAGACTGTCGAGTGTAACGGTTTCTTCTTCAGCCACGGATCGAGCTCCTCTTGTTCTTTGGGTTCATTGCCGCGATATCGAGAATTGCCGGCTGCTGTGCTTCGTGCGGATGTTCGGCGCCGACATAGACTTTAAGATTTTTGATCTGCTGGCGGCCGAGCGGCCCCTTGGGGATCATGCGCTCAATCGCTTTCGACACCACTTGTTCGGGCGTCGGGCCGGCGAGAATGCTGGCGGCGGTGCGGCTGCGGATGCCACCGGGATAGCCGGTGTGATGATAATAGATCTTTTCCTGGAGCTTGTTGCCGCTCAGTTTGACCTTCTCCGCATTAATGATGATGACATTGTCACCGCAATCCAAATGCGGGGTGTAGGTCGGCTTATGCTTGCCCCGAAGGCGCGTCGCGACAATGGCGGCGAGACGCCCGAGGACGAGATCCTCGGCATCTACCAACAGCCATTTCTTGTCGATATCTTTTGGCGTGGCCGAATAGGTTTTCATGATATCCATGGTCCATTAAGAATGGCGCGCCGCAGGTTCCGCCGCGCTTCGAAGAGGCGGCAGTATGCCATGAGAAATTCGCCAGTCAACTTGAATTGTTGTTTTATTTCATTAATTTATTTGGTGGTACCCAGGTAGTGCCGTGCGGCGAATTGACCGACTGGCGGCGCGGTCGAAGCTCGTTATATATTGCAGACAGATAAATTAGGAAATAACCCATGGCACCCAACGTCGCGCCTCAAATCCAGGAAGACAGCGAGCTCATCCGCACCGATGGCGATGGCATCGCGCGCTTGACGCTCAACCGGCCAACGGCAGGCAATAGTCTCTCGACCGGTTTAATGGCATTACTGCAAGGCGAATTGGACAATATCCGCAGCGACAAGAATGTGCGCGTGGTCGTCATCGCCGCCACAGGACGGCTTTTTTGTGCCGGCCATGATCTTAAGGAAATTCGCGCCAATCCGAGCCGTGCCGCTTATGAATCTTTGTTCCGCCAATGCAGCGCCATGATGACGAGCATCGTAACTATGCCGCAGCCGGTGATCGCCCGTGTCCATGGCCTGGCCACGGCGGCGGGGTGCCAGCTGGTGGCCAGCTGTGATTTGGCGGTGGGCAGTACCAGCGCTCGCTTTTGCACGCCCGGCGTTGACATCGGACTCTTTTGCTCAACGCCAATGGTGGCGCTGAGCCGGAACGTGTCCCGCAAGGCGGCAATGGAAATGCTGCTGACGGGACAAGAAATCAATTCCCAATCGGCGGAAAAATTCGGCCTGATCAATCGCGCCGTCGCCGACGACGCGCTGGACAGCACGGTGGACGATTTCTGCCACCGCATCGCCGAAAAATCACCGCTGACACTCGCCATCGGCAAGGAGGCATTCTACCGCCAACTCGAAATGGGGCTGGAAGAAGCCTATGACTATGCCAGCCAGGTCATGACCGAAAACATGCTGGCGCGGGATGCGGAAGAAGGTATCGACGCCTTTCTGCAAAAACGCCCGCCCGTGTGGCAAGGAAAATAGAATGATGGTTAGAGACAACGGGCTGACGTCGGCATGGTAGACGTCGCGATTAAATCGAGCGACGGACATCCGCTCGTCTATCTCCCGCATCACGATTATTATTCCGACGAATCTTTGCGCGAAATTCTCAGCCAAGTGCGCTCGTTCGCCATGGTCGGCGCCAGCGCCACCTGGAAGCGGCCGAGCTTCTACGCCATGAAGTATCTATTGAAGAAAGGCTACCGGGTTGTTCCGATCAATCCGAGAAGCGCCGGAACGAAAATAATTGGCCAACAGGTCTACGCCAGCATTGCGGATTACCCCGGCGATCTCGACATGGTCGATGTATTCCGCTCTTCCGAAGACGCCTATGACATTACCAAGGAAGTCATCGCCCTTAAGGACGCGAAAAACATCAAGGTGCTTTGGATGCAGCTTACCGTGCGCAATGACAAGGCGGCGGAACTCGCCGAAGCGGCCGGGTTGACTGTGATCATGAACCGCTGTCCGAAGATTGAGTTCGCGCGGCTCTCCGGCGAACTGGGCTGGAGCGGCATCAACACCAAGATCATCACCGCCAAAGTCTTGAGGCCACCGAGAGTATGAGCAAAGCAAAAAATCCCCCGCAGGGGCCGCGCGAATATGGCATGGAAACGCTTGCCGTTCATGCCGGCGCCCGACCCGATCCGATCACCGGTGCCCGTTCAACGCCGATATTCCAAACGACAGCGTTTGTTTTCGATGACTCGGATCATGCGGCGGAATTATTTAACCTGCAAACTTTCGGCTTCATCTATTCGCGCCTGACAAATCCCACGGTGGCGGTGTTGGAAGAACGCGTCGCCGCCCTCGAAGACGGCCGTGGCGCGGTGGCGGTGGCGAGCGGCCATGCGGCGCAATTTCTCGTCGGCGTCACCCTCATGGAAAGCGGCGATGAATTTATCGCCTCTCGCAATCTCTATGGCGGCTCGGTAACCCAATTCGGCCAGAGTTTCCCCAGGCTGGGCTGGAAATGTCATTTCGTCGACCCGTCAGCGCCTGAAAACTTCGAGCAAGCGATGACCGATAAGGTCAAATTTATATTCTGCGAAGGCCTCGCCAACCCCGGCGGCGTCGTTCTCGATCTGGAAAAAATTGCCGAAGTTGCCCACCGCCATGGTGTGCCACTGGTTGTTGACAACACCCTGGCCTCACCATATTTG
>JAPYQV010000003.1 GCA_029937205.1 Alphaproteobacteria bacterium | reverse complement strand
GCGAGGACGATAGCGATAAAACCGTTGCCATGGGTCATGAAGGGCACAAACAGGCCGGCACCGATATTGGCCATGAAGGCGCCGCCAAGACCGGCGAGAAATCCGGTGGTGAGTACCGCGGCAGCGCGCGTGATCTTGACGTCGACCCCGGCAGCATCAAGTGCCGCCGGCTTGTCGCCCGCCGCCTGGAGATTGAGCCCGACATGGGTGCGCTTGAACAGCCAGGCCACAACGACGACCAGCAGCACGGCAAGATAGACGATGCCGTGGCGTTCAAAAAATGCGTGGCCGATCACCGGAATTTCCTGCAGCAGCGGAATATCCAGGCTCGGCACCTCGGAGAGACGCGGATAGGTGCGGCTGAATTGGAAATGATGGAGCAGTGCCGTCAGCCCCTCCACGCCGATGGTAAGCGCGATGCCGATGACGATCTGATTCATACTGAGAATGACGCAAAACAATACCATCAACGACGCGACGACAGCCCCGGAAACACCGCCAACCATGAACCCGAGCCAGAAGGAATCGCTGTAATAGGCGGTCACGAAGCCGCCATAAGCCCCCATCAGCATCATGCCTTCGAGGCCGATATTGAGCACCCCGGCCTTTTCAGAGATCTGCTCGCCGATGCCGGCAAGCAATAACGGGATGCCGACCGTCACGGCACCGAAGAACAGCGAGGTGACAAAGGCCTCGGTGAAAAGTCCATCCATCGCTCAGGCCTTTTTGCGTTGGCGCGACACGTGGTCGAGATACTCGACCAGGGCCAGAAAAGTGAGAAGCAGGGCGACCAGAACCAGCACATAGAAATTGGGCACCCCCAAACGCCGCGATGCGCTCTCGCCGCCGATCATGAGGATGGCGAAAAACAGCGTAAAGCCGATCACCGCGATGCCGTTGAAGCGGGCGAGAAACACAAGCGGCACAACGAGCAATCCGTACGCCGGATTCCAGTCCGCCCGCATGGTTCCCCAGACGCCGAGAATTTCCACCGCGCCACCGAGGCCAGTCAGGCCGGCACTGAGGGCAAATGTGGCGTAGGTCAGACGCCCGACATTCAATCCAGCATGTTTGGCGGCGCGTGGATTGGCGCCGACAATTTGCAGACGCAACCCGAACGACGTTCTGGTCATGACGAAATGGACCACAAAGACGGCGATCAAGGCGATGATGATGCCGCTGTGGATGGTGGTGTCGAACAACCGCCCCAAGCGATCCGCCACAGGTAAAATCTCGGTCTGCGGCACACTATTGGTGGGATCGTTGAACGGCAGTTTGACGAGCACATTGGCGAAACTGATGCCGAGAAACGTCATCATCAATGTGGTGACAATCTCGTTCAGCCCGTATTGTGCTTTCAAAAATGCCGGGATCAGCGACCACAGCGCTGCGACCAGAATGGAGACCACGCAGCAGATGATGATGGTCAGCCACGACGGCAACGCCGTGATAAGGAGCGGCGCCAATGCCGCGGCGGCGACGGCGGCGAGCAGAAACTGACCATCGACGCCGAGGTTCCAGATGCCGGCCCGGAAGGCAACGATCAGTCCCGATGCAATCAACAACAGGGGCGCGGCACGGATGATGGTCTGTTGAAAACCGGACCAGCTAAACAGGCCACGTTGCAGAACGTATTCGTAATAGGCGATCGGGTCCTTGCCGAGAGCGAGCAGAATCAACCCGCCGACGACAAGCGCCAGAATGATCGGAACAAGAACTCGCAAGACCGAGGACGTCATGACGCCGGGACGGTCATGCCGCCTTTGCCCCCGTCATCAGGCGACCGATTTGCGCTTCCACGCTGGGCTGATTGTCGACGATTCCGGACAATTCGCCAGCGAACATCACGCCGATCCGATCGCACAATTCGAGCAGTTCATCGAGTTCCGTCGAAATAACGATTGTGGCAATTCCCGATTCCGCTGCCTTAATAATCCGGGCGCGGGACAGGCGGGTATTTTGCAAATCAAGCCCGTAGGTCGGTTTGTTGAAGATAACAACGGCAGCATCGGTCGAAATTTCGCGCGCCAGCAGCAGTTTTTGGATATTTCCGCCCGACAACCGCCCGAGCGGTGTGTGTTCCGAAGGGGTGCGAATATCGTAGGTCTCAATGACCTGCCGCGTGTGGCTGAAAATACGGCCCCAATGGGTAATCCCTTGGCGCCAAAATGGTGGCGCGCCGATTTCTTTAAGCACGAGATTTGTCGCCACCGAATGCCCGGCAACGGTTCCTTCGCCGAGCCTTTCGTCGGTGATGTAGCGCACGCCGAGACGCCGGCGCGCCGGCACACCACCGTGATTGGCCGGTTTGCCGCTCACCTTGATAGCGCCTGACAAGGCGGGCCGTTGGCCGGCGAGCACTTCGGCGAGATGCTTTTGGCCATTGCCGTCGACGCCAGCGATGCCAAACACTTCACCGGGCTTCACGGCAAAGCTGATATCGATCAGCGCGCACTCTCCCGGCTCGGCGCGCGTCGTCACGCCGTCGAGCGAGATCACGGCCGGCAGCGAGCGGTCGAAGGCAACACGGGCCCGCCTACCCTGCCCCTCGCTCACCAATGTTTCCGCATCGGCATCGACATCGGCATCGGTTTCGACATTATCTGACTTTGTGTCGCGCGCGCCGTGGAACATCAGCCGGATGATTTCGTTTGTTGCTTCTTCCTCGGCCATGGCACTGAGACGCTCCGGCGCGATGTCGCCAACAAGCCGTCCAAGCCGCAACACCGAAATCCGGTCGCCAAATTCATAGGCTTCGCGCAGCTTGTGGGTGATAAATATAATCGCGACTCCCTGATCACAGAGGCGCCGCATGACAGCGCCCAACTCCTCGACGCCCTGCGGCGTGAGCATGGATGTCGGCTCGTCCAGAACCAGCACATTGCCGCCGTGCCACAGGGCGCGAATGATTTCCACTTGCTGCTGCTGACCGAGGGACAAGCGGCCAATCGGCACATCCGGATCAATTTCAACGCCGAGCAATTCGGAGACTTCGCGGAACCGCTTGAGCGCGGATTTGCGATCATGCCTGCGCCACCAGGCGCCGCCCAGCATGAGGTTTTCAATAACCGTCAGGCTGTCGACCAGCAGCACATGCTGAAAGACCGTTCCGATGCGAAGACGCAGGCTCTCGCGCGGCGATGTGATCCGCACCGGTTTGCCGGCAATTTCAATATGCCCGCCATCGGGCTGCTGCATCCCGGCCAATATGCCGATCAGGGTGGATTTTCCGGCGCCGTTTTCGCCGAGCAGCACATGCACCTCACCGGCATGGAAATCCAGCGAGATGTCGTCATTTGCCACAACGCCGGGAAATCGTTTGGTGATTCCGTGCAGCGATACCGCAGGCGCCTGGCCGGGCTCATTATTCATTGACGCTTTCCCAAACCGGGGCGGCCCCGAAGGAGCCGCCCCGTGACTGATGGGCCGCTCTATTCTGCTGCGGGCGCCTCGACCGAAGTCATCAGAGCCCGAACATCCTGGGCGTCATAAACTTCCGCGACCGGAACGGAACCATCGATAATCTGCTGACGAACTTTCATCAGACTATCCCAGATATCGTCCGGAATATGCTTGGTTTTGAGCAAGCGCACGGAATCGTCGGCCAAGCCGATTTTGTAACCGACCGTGCCGAACGTGCCCGCGTTCAGGTCTTCGACCATGGCGGTGTAGACCGGAATCATGTCCCAGAGGACAGACGACAGAAGGTGCCCTTTGTCGAGCCCGGTCTTGTCGCCGATCACGTCGATGAACCACGCCTTGCCGCCGTCGACGGCCTTGGTGGTTTCAACCGCCTGAATCATGCCAAAGCTCGAACCGTTGCCCTGGCCGAAGATCACATCGGCACCCGCCGATATCACGGATTCTGTGACGCGGCGGCCGCCGGCGGCATCGCCGTAAGCTGCCGGGCCGATCACCGCATAGATGATCTTGGAGCCCATGCCGGTCGCCTTGACGCCCATGGCGAAACCCGCCGATTGGGAATTCCAGGACGGCGGCTCGCCGGAGACAACGATGCCGACGGTTCCGGTACGGCTCATTTTGGCGGCGAGCATGCCAGCCAGATAGGCGCCGTCATGGCCGCTCAGCGTGTAGTCGCCAACCAGGCCGGCGACGAGACCGTCGGGGCGGTCAACAATTGCCACCGGCACACCGGTCTCGGCCGCGATCTCGGGCGCCGCCGTGTTGTAGCCGCTGGCATGGGCGATCATCAGGCTCGCGCCTTCGTCCGCCAATTCGCGCAATGTAGGGCGCACATCGCCATAGCCGAGCCCTTCGGCGGGCAGAAATTCAAGGCCGAATTTTTCGGCCACGGCACGCGCGGCATCGACGCCCTGTTGGTTCCAGCCATAATCGGTTCCCTGCTCAGGAACGAGTACGGCGATCTTCTTCACCACATCGCCTGCCTGAACGCCGGCGGATACCGCCACCAGGGCACCGAGCGCCAGGCCCGCGATGGCGGTACGGCGAATCGTTTTTCCAATTAATTTACGCATTAAAGTTAGCCTCCCATTTTGCATTGCTGACCGATCCTATCAGTTTGAAACGGCTGGTGCGGTGGGTCAACAACACCGCACCCAATTCTCAAAGCTCCTTACTTATTCTCCAGTGTCTTACGCGTCGCGACAAGTTTTTGCGCGCGCGCCTGGCGCAGCTCCGAAATCTGTTCCGGTGTGTAATCAAAAATACCGCCGCCGCTCTTGATGCCGAGGCGCCCCTTGGCGGTGCGCTCCGTTATCAACGGGCTGACATCGCCCCGGGTGCTCAATTCCTTGTTCAGGTAGCTTGCCACGGCCTGATAAATATCCAGTCCCGCCATATCGAGCAGCGCCATCGGCCCGACGACCGCGAGCTTGTAGCCGATGCCCCAAGAGACGCACTGATCCAGCGCTTCGGCGTCAATGACACCTTCCTCAACGAGATCCACGCACTCCCGCATAATGGCATAAAGAACCCGGTTCTCGACAAATCCCGGAACGTCCTTCTTGACCAAGATGGGCAGCAGGTTGATCTGGCGAATGGCGGCGACCATCCGGTCGACCGTCTCCGGCGCGGTGTCCCGTCCGGCGACGACCTCGATGATCGGAATTATATGCGGCGGATTGGACCAATGCATGCCGATGACCCGGCCGGGATTGGAATTTCCTTCCTGCAACCGGGTGATCGGCAGGCCGGACGTGTCGCTCGCCAACACGCACTCGGGCGATACCAGGTCGTCGAGCTTGCCGAGCAGTTCAAGTTTGAGCTCGAGTAACTCCGGCACGGTTTCGACCACGAGATCGGCGCCGGCAACGCAGTCTTCCAGACTGTCGCTCATGCTGATGCGTTCCGCGTCGCCATTATCCGGCATGCCGAGCGCATCCAGCACACCGAAGGCGCCGCTGATCAATCCGGCGCTGTTCGCGAGCGCCTCGGCGCTGGTATCGTAACAACGCACGGTCATGCCGCCGCGCGCCAGGGTGGCCGCGATGCCGGGGCCCATGGTGCCCATGCCGATAACCGAAACGCTTTTCATAATCTATACCGCCCTCACGCCACGACTTTCCGGAACGCTTCGCGCTCGCCCAGCCCGGCCTGCCAGCGACGCAGGTTGCTGAGGTCCGGCAAACTTACGGGAAAATTCAGACAGCGCGGAATAATCGGGCCGAGCGCAAATTCAGCAAGCGTCATGGCGCTGCCGCCAAGCCAGTCGCGGCCCTCGAGATGGCCGTCGAGCAATGCCAGTTGCGCCGCCAGCGCATCGCCTAATTTTTGAATATCGCCGCGCTCTTCCTCGGGTTTTTTGGAAGCGCGAAAGACGTCCAGATAGGGACCGTTGAGCGATGCCAACTGCCAATCCATCCAAACTTCAGCACGCGCCCGTGCCGCCGGGTCGGTCGGCAAAAAGTTGTTGCCCTGGCGGCTGCAGAGGTAGCGCAGAATGGTGTTCGATTCCCATACCACCGTCTCGCCGTCCACCAGGGTCGGTACCTTGCCTGTCGGGTTGAGGCCCAAATAGGCCGCATCCGCCGTGTTGCCGAACTGGCGGCCATAATCCTCGCGGTCATATTCTAGGCCGAGCTCTTCCAGCAGCCACAGAACTTTCTGCACGTTTCCCGACGTCGCGCGACCCAAGAGCCTTAGCATTCAACTATTCTCCTACATTACCGAGGTGGAAATAATGTCGACGCCACTTTGGCGATCGACCAGATAGATCAGGCCGCGATCATCGATCGTGACATCGTTTGACGACGCGCGTTCAAAACCGGCCGGCGGGTCCGGCTCGTAAAATCCGATTTCGCGCGGGCTGTACGGATCGGCGAAATCGATCAGCCGCAACCCTTGCGCAAACCAGGCAAACGGCACCGTGGTGCCGACAAAACGCTCCGACGGCTGGTGGCATCCGGTCATCGCCGGCTGCGGCGCGCCATCAGGATCGAGACCGTCAACCTGGAAAGTCGAGATCGGGATCGGGTTCTGTTCGTTGGATATATCATAGACCCAGGTGAAGGCCGGTGCGCACGGCCACAGTTTGGCAACATCCTCATCGGCGACGATCATCACTTCACGCCCTTTCAGCGGCTCCGGGAAAGGCAGGCAAGTGTGCGTTGGATGGGGGAAGTTTGGCGAGGTGTTGAGGCCCGAAATCGACACCGGATTGGCCATATCGCTGATATCGAGAATGAAAAATCCGTGATGCCAATAGCTCACATAGAGGCGGTCGCCCACGCGCATCGGGTGGTGACAGCGAGGCGGTGTCCAATCGTCCCAGGGATAGGCCTCGCCGCCGGCCTGCCACTGTCCGGGAATCCACCAGCGTCCGACTTCCTCAGGCTTCGCCGGATCGGCCAGATCGAGGATCATCACGATATTGCCGACATAGCCTTCAACCGTCGGCGAGATATAGGCGTAGCGCCCGTCGAAATCATAGCGATGCACACCGCGGCCATGGGTCTGCCATTTGCCGATAGATTTCGGATTGGCCGGGTCGGCCACATCGTAGATCGCGAGGCCACCGCCAAATTCTTCATCGCCTTGTTGGCCCAGGCGCTCATGGTTGACGATCATGATTCCGTCGGCGACACGGACTTTGTGCGAATGCCATCCTTCGGGCATTTCGATGCGATTGAGAATTTTCGGATTTTTCGGATCGTCGACATCGACGATGGTGGTGCCGCTCGGATCGTTCATGTGACCAATATAGAGCGTACGGCCATCGACCCAGACTTGGCCGCCGCCAGCACAGTCGATATGGGCCAAGCGTTCCGTATTGCTGGTTTTGGGCATAGCTGCCTCAGTATCCGCGTTCGCTGTCGGCCATCAAACGATCCTGACAATCTCGCCGGACGGCGTTTTGCCGTGCTTTTGATAGAGCGCCAGGGCTTTCAATGTCGGCTCATCGCTGGCGATGAAGAGGATCGCCGGTTCGCTATCGGAGCCATTGACGTGCTCGCACCAATGACCGCCGGGGATCGCCACCGTATCAAATTTTTCCCAATCGATGCGCTCGCCGCCGATGATGCTGTGCCCGCTGCCTTCCAGGGGTGCCACCAACAGGCTGGCATTCTGCTTCAGCGGCTGGGTGCGCTCGCCGGGCCGCAACATCTGGGCAAAAAACGTCATGGTCTTAAACACCGGCTGACCGTTTGTCGGGTCGACATATTCGACGATCAGGCCTTCATAGGAATCACCGTCCCAATCCTTGAAGCTCTCAAGCATTTCGCGCATCACTTCCCAGCGATAGACATACATGGGAGAGGCGTTTCCGGTGCCCCGGTCATGAGTGACAAAGCGTGGCATCAGGCCGCCGCGGCTATATATCTCACGGGAATATTCGCTCGATACCCGGGCGGACTGAACCTTTCGGCGAATGCGCTCGCCGTCCACTTCCTCGGTGTAATCATGCTCGAAATAGGTCGCGTTCAGGGTCTCCACCAGGGGCAAATCCAAAACGCTTAGATTGACCGCCGGTTCGTCGCCCTGATTGCCATGATTGTGCCACGTGTCATGCGGCGTCAGGACCATATCGCCGGGGCCGAACACGATGTCTTCGCCTTCCACCCCGGTGAAGTTCATCGTCCCCGTCAGGCCAAAGCGGATGGCGTTCGGCGAATGCCGGTGCGGCGGCATAATTTCCCGGGGATCGTTCAACCGATACGCCGTGTACATCGTCGAAACGGAGGCGCGGCGCGGCGCCAGCCCGGGATTGACCAATATGAGCGACCGCCGTTCCGACGATTGCATGGTGATGAGCTCGGCCGAGCGTTGCAGCAGAGGCTCGATATCGTCGCGGTATTTCCAGACGAAGGGGAGCGCCTTTTTCTTGTCCATGACCTGACGGTCTTCATCATGGTCGGCGCTCGTATCGACCGCCCAGAAGGGCGCCATGTTCTTGCTAAACACATCTTCGTGGAGAGCATCCATTGCCGCGTTCATATCGTCCTCACACATCTCGGGGATTGGCCATCAATGCGAACCCAAGATGGTTAAAACTGTAACCAAGGCGTAACCACAGGTCAATTTCAAATCACATATTGGTGCCGGCTGCATAGCTCCCGAATATTCCAATGTGCCGGAAAATCGCACTAAAAATATTTATAACATATTGGTATTAATTCATAATCTTAGAACGCTCTATCAATTGCCAAAGGATTTCGGAAATCGGGAAGGTCAACTCATATGAAAAAATATTGACTTATATGGAACCAATGTCACAATTGGTGCCGCAAGCGTTATCTATTGTCAGACGGGAGCCACGGGGCCGCATGGAACGTTACAATCGGGCTTTGAGCCAACTTCGCGAGATGATCGGCGGCCCGGAAGCCATCTTTGAAAACAGATTGCCGCCGGAGCGCTCACTTGCCGTCGAGCTCGGCGTCGGACGACGCACCTTGCGGCGTGCGCTCGGCACCCTCGAAAGCGAAGGACGAATCCTCCGGCATCGCGGCCGCGGCACATTCGTCCGCAATGGCGACCTGTTTGATGCCGCCGACATCGCCGAAGTCTTCGAGCACACCAATCCCATGGAAGTGATGGAAGTGCGCTTGGCGGTCGAGCCGATGATGGCCCGCCTCGCCAGCCTCAGGGCATCGCGTTGCGACATTGAAAAACTGCAGCACTTGGCCGAAGAAACCCGCGCGGCGGACAGCGCCGAGGATTATGTCGCGGCGGACACCGCCTTTCACCGCCGTATCGCCAAGGCCTCGCACAATGCGCTGAATGTCGCATTGTATGAAGCGTTGAGCACGGTCAGCCGCGATATGTCGGGAAAAATGCCCGGCGAAAACGGCCGCTGTTATAAAAGCCAAGCACGATATGCCGGCCATCACATGGAAATTACCAACGCCATTGCCACCCGCGACGGCGACCTGGCCTATCAAACCATGTACGACCATTTGCTCGACGTGCAGCGCGACATCCTCGATTCAGCGTTTCCGGAATCAGCCTCCGGGCAAATAATTGCCACAGAATAGCCGCCATATAGGCGCGATTTTCTAGCGCTAGATTGCTGATCCCGCGCAACGTCAGATAAACAATTGCCAATTCATGCGAAGAACGGCAACCTTTCACCACCTCATATCCTACCAGCAGGTCACATCATGAATACCGATCTTCACCACAACTACGCACAGGATGTCTGGGACAAGGATCGCCAGCATTTCGTTCATCCCTGGACCCATTTTGAATCCTTCGACAAGGCAGGCTCTTTGGTCATGAACGAAGCCAAGGGCGCCTATGTCACCGACATCAATGGCAAGCGCTATCTGGATGGCATTGGCGGGCTGTGGTGCGTCAATGTGGGCTATGGTCGCGAGGAGATTGTGCAAGCGATCGCGGATCAGGCGCGCAAAATGCCCTTTTTCAATCCGTTTGTGGATACGACCAACGTGCCCGCGGCGGAATTAGCAGCCAAACTTGCGGAGCTGGCGCCCGGCGATCTCAATCATGCCATGTTTTCGAGCGGCGGTTCGACCGCCAATGATTCCGCTTATCGTCTGATACAGTATTATCAGCGCGATCGCGGCAAGCCGGAAAAGCGCCATATCATCGCGCGCAAAGAGGCCTATCACGGTTCGACCTATATCTCTGCAAGCCTGTGCGGCAAAGAATCGGACCGCAATCCGAATTTCGAATATCAGACCGACAATATTCACCACGTGTCGACACCTGACCCCTATCGCATCGGCGACGGCATGAGCGAAGAGGAATTTTCAAGCTTCCTGGTCGAGGAATTTGAGCAGAAAGTGTTGGAAATCGGTGCGGACGCCGTGGCGGCCTTCTGGGCCGAACCGATCATGGGCGCCGGCGGGGTTCACGTGCCGCCGCAGAATTATTTCACCGGCATTCAGGCGATCTGCGACAAATACGATATTCTGTTCGTCGCCGATGAAGTGGTGACCGGATTCGGCCGGGTCGGGCATTGGTTCTGCTCGAACGACATGTTCGGCATCCAACCGGACATTTTGGTCTCGGCCAAAGGATTGACGTCGGGCTACCAGCCCTTGGCGGCGACAATATTTTCGGACCGCATTTATAAATCGATCAGCGCCAATCCCGGTAACTGGTTTCAGAATGGATTTACCTATTCGGGCCACCCGGTGGCCTGCGCCGCGGCATTGGCAAATATCGAAATCATGGAGCGCGAAGATCTTTTTGCGCATGTGCGCGAGGTCGGCCCCTACTTTATGGAACGCCTGCAAACCTTGCGCGACGTGCCCCATGTTGGTGACGTCCGGGGCAGCCATTTCATGGCCTGCATCGAATATGTCGCCAACACGGACACAAAAGAAAAATTTGGCTACGACGTCAATATCGGCAAACGCGTTTCCAACGCGGCGGAGAAACGCGGCCTGATCGTCCGCCCGGTCGGCCATCTCAACGTGCTGTCGCCGTGTCTCATTCTAACCAAGGAACAATGCGACACCATTGTCGATGTGCTGCGTGACAGCATGACCGAAGTATTGGCTGAAATGAAGACGGACGGGGTGATTTGAACGCACAAGCCATGATTGCCTAATGGACGGTGCACGCCGGCCCGTCACCGCACGGCACCAATTCCGAGTAGCCGATACATCCGGCGAGGTGCAGGCGTTGTGGAAGTATGAGGCCGCCCGCCTGGAAGATATCGGCGACTGATTGGCCATGGCCTGCGATAATTGGCATCGCCGTGGGGTGAAGCAGCCAGGACAATAGGCTGCGCACATGGTCGGGATCATTGGCCTGGCAGCCGGCGACAAACGACAACAGAAATCGTTCGTCGGGCGTGAGAGACGGCTCGCAAATTCCATTCATCTGCAAGGGATGAAAGCCGGCGCAGCAGGCTGTGCAAAGGATGGCTTCAAGTTCGCTCGCCGCCGTCATGCCTTGAGACGCGCCAAGGGACACGCCAAAGCCATGCCCGACCGACGCAATGATCTCTTCTCGGAAGCGCTCCAAGTCCGGCACAACAATAGGAACCCCGGTATTTGATGCGGACAGCCGGCGCGCCGCCCTGAGCAGGATCTGTTCGGCAAGATTGAGCTCTCGGATGGACCTCCATCCATCTGGTGCTTGGCTAACAGACCTGATTTTTCGATTCTCTCTTAATGCCATGACGACTTGCCTTACGTCAGCGAACTCGTTCGGGTTGATTCATGCAAATGATAATCATTCTCAACTACAATTTGCAATGCCGAATGTTAAGAATCTGCAAAAAATATCGGATGAAATTTAGAGTCGGTGCGTTTGGCCGATATATTCCGGCGACTGCATTTCACTGAGGCGGGAGACGGTGCGGGCGAATTCGAAGGCGCCGTGGCCTTCGGCGTAAAGAAATTCCGGCGCCGCTTCGGCCGAGCAGATCAGATTGACGCGATGCTCGTAGAGCACATCGATCAAAGTGACAAAGCGCTTGGCCTCGTTGCGGCTCTCCGGCCCCATGCGCGGGATGCCGCTTAAAATTATCGTGTGAAAGGCTTCCTGGAGAGCGATGTAATCCTGCGCGCCGAGCGCCTCGGCGCAGAGCTCCTCGAAGCTCACCATGGCAACGCCGCGCGCGGTGCGGGCGATGGTAAGAGTCCGCCCCTGCACGGTGAAGCTTTCCGGCTCGGGTGGGATATTATCGCTGAGATGGCGGAATATGCGTTCCAATTCGCCATCCGCCGTCTTCCCAAGCGGTGTGTGATAGAGGCGCGAACGGCTGATAAATTGCGTGCGGTAATCTATCGGGCCGTCCAGTTCGACAATCTCCAGGCGCGCCTTGATGAGATCGATAAAGGGTTCGAAGCGGGCCCGATTGATGCCGTTCTCATAAAGCCTATCCGGCACGCGGTTGGACGTCATCACGACGATCACGCCGGCTTCGATCAGCGCGCTGAACAGCGGCCCGAGGATCATCGCGTCGCCGATATCGGTGACGTGAAAATCATCGAAGCACAGCAGGCGCGTGTCATCGGCGAGGCCGTGGGCGAAGCGCGCCAAACCGTCATCGCCGCCGGTCTCGCGGCCGCTCACCAGGGCGCGGTTGATCTCGCTATGCGCTTCCTGCATGAAATGATGGTGATGCACGCGGCGCTTCTGTGTCACCGGTGCGACATCGAAAAACATATCCATCAACATGGACTTTCCGCGCCCGACGCCGCCATGGATGTAAATGCCCCGGGGATTCTCATCGCCGGCGCGCCGGCTTTTGCCGAACAGCCTAAAACCGCGCCGCGCCGGTTCGGACAGGCCGTCTTTCAGGCGATCAATCAGAAGCCGCAGCCGCGCCGCCGCAGCCTCCTGATCCGCATCTAAAATGATTTCGTCGGCTCGGCCTCGAACGCGTGCCGGATCGGCTGCACCGGGTCCCGAGCCGCCGGGTTCAGTCACTCGAAATTCCGCTCCGCCTTAATGGGACTGATGGTCGACCACCTGATAGTGCCCGTCGCTTAGTTCGCCGAACATCAGGGGTACTTCGGGATGGGAAATAGGCAGCCCGGACTCGTCGACAAGCAGGTTTTGCTCCGACACATAGGCCTCATAGGTAACTTCGTCATTCTCAGCGAGCAAATGGTAATAGGGCTGTTCTTTGGCTGGCCGAATATCCTCGGGAATGGCCTGCCACCATTCCTCCGTATTACTAAATTCCGGATCCACGTCATAGATCACGCCCCGGAATGAATACTCCCGGTGCTTGACGACTTGTCCGATGGCAAATTTCGCGGCTTTCACGGTTCCTTCCCCGTCTGGTCTTCGCCTCATTTGCGTCAATTTAGGCGAACTTGGCAAACAAATTATGAATAAACCTAGCTTCAGGCGCGCGAAGCGGGCTGTACCCGCCCAGCCCCGCCTTGCCATGCGCCCGACGGGCTGCGAATTTAGCGCCCGAATAAGGAATGAGGAGGCCAGGATGGATTTGCACCCGCAGACGCAGGAACTTTTGGATCAGATGAATGAAGCGGAGGCACCGCCAGCCTGGGAGCAGCCGCTCGATGAGCTGCGGGCCAATTTCAACGAATTTGTCATCAGCCTGCAAAGCCCGGGGCCGCAATTAAAGCGCGTGGAGAACCGCGATATTCCCGGCCCGCACGGCCCAATCCCACTGCGAATTTATTGGCCCGACGGCGACGATAGCGGGCCACTGCCCGTGCTCGTCCATTTTCATGGCAGTGGGTTCGTGGTGCTCGGGCTCGACAGCCACGACAATGCCTGCCGCGAATTGTGCCAGGGCGCCAACTGCATCGTCGTTGCGGTCAATTACCGCAAGGCGCCGGAGGATAAATTTCCGAGGCCCACGGACGATGCCTGGGCGGCAACCAAATGGGCGGCCGATAATTGCGCGGAATGGGGCGGCGACGCCAAGCGCATGGCGGTATGTGGAGATTCGGCCGGAGGCTGCCTCGCCGCCGTCGTCGCCCAGCGCGCGGCCCGCGAAGGCGGACCGAATATCGTTTTTCAGCTCCTGGTCTATCCGGTCACCGACATGAGCGACGACACGGAGTCCTACCGCCGCTTTGCCGATGGCTACAATCTTACCGCCGATATGATGCGTTGGTTTATGGGTCTTTATCTCAACAGCGACGCGGAGAAAGCAGACCCCACCGCCGCGCCAATCCGGGCCGCCGACCTCGTTGGCCAGCCGCCGGCGCTGATTATCACCGCAAGCCATGACCCGCTGCTCCACGACGGCATCGCCTATGGCAAAAGATTGCGCGCCGCCGGCGTAGCGGTAACGCATACGGATTACCCTGGGCAGATACATGGATTTTGGAATTTTACCGACCGAATTGATGCGGCGCTTGAAGCGCGTAAAGAGGCCTGCACGGCACTCAGCGAGGCTTTTGCAGCAGCGTAACTTAGTCCGGCTTACGTTCTGCAGCGCTCAGTTCGATGGCTTCACCGTGCGGCGTGTTTAAATAAGCGCGACGCCATTCTTCCTTGCGCCCGGTCATTTCGCCGCTCGATGCCAGACCTTTGTCTGTGACCAGCTTTTCCAACGCTGCAAGCCATTGATTATAATAGGTTTCTAGGTTGTTGTCCGAAACCTTGTCCTTGTCGGCGGCGATCTCGGTGCTGAGATATTGCACCCACTCGGGCCAGGTAAAATGCCCTTCGGCGGACAGCCGGACCGCCATGGCAAACGCCTGAGCCTGCCAGGGTTCAGCGAATAGCGGCCCGTCATCATCGATCGGAAGCGACGGTGTCGCCGCTAATTGCGCTTTATCTACCATGTGCGGCGGTTTTCCCGGACCTCACGCAGGGTCGAGATAATCGTCCCACATGTCGACATAGTAGCTGTCCCGCGGCGATGCGCTGGCACCCCACACTTCGCGCGCACTGAAGCGCACGCAATAAACGTGCTGCGGGGTTTCGCCGCCGCCATGGGCCATGGTATCGGGCAAGCCGAAAACGCCATGATCTTTCTCAATCGTGCCGCTCTTGCCGCGTAAATACCGTGGCAGGCGCGTATGGCCGCTTGGGTTCAGATTGCGTGCCACGACGCCATCGCCGGCCTTGAACTTCGGCGCCACATCGGCATCGACGCGGGCCGACGCGCCGCCGGTGTAGATGGGGATAACCATATCGACGGGAATAGCAGGCATTATGCGGCCTCCCCGGCTGTCACATTGGACCATGCCGCTTCCAACTCGGAGCGATTAAATTGGCCTTTATCGATCATCACCTGTTCGAGGGAATGGAGCCAATGCTCGTAATAGCTGGTGGCGAGATATTCTGCCGGTGCCATGTTCTCGATGGCGTGGCGAAATTCGTCGACATTGTAAATGCCGCTGGCGAATGTCGCCATCAGAACGGCGAACATGCGGCGCTCCCATTCGGCGTGGAAAACCGGCTCGTCGGATTCCGGGTTGACCGGCCCCAAGCCGTGCATGCCGCCCAGATCATGGATGCCGTTCATCCTAGGCGCCCTCCACCAGGGCCACGCCGATCATCGAATCGCGGGTCACAAGGGCAGCCAATTCATCCTCGCCGAGGCCTTCGGTCCCGGCTGGACGCTCGGGCAGGACCATGTAGCGCAGTTCCGCCGTACTGTCCCAAACGCGAACTTCCACATCGTCACGAATCTCGACGCCAAATTCCTTCAGCACCGCGCGCGGCCCACTGACGGCGCGGGCGCGGTAAGGCGCCGCTTTGTACCACACCGGCGGCAGGCCGAGCACCGGCCACGGGTAGCAGGAGCACAGCGTGCAAACCAGCAGGTTATGCACCTCGGAGGTATTCTCCACCACCACCATGTCCTCGCCCTGGACACCGCCAAAGCCCAGTTCGGCAATGGCGGGTGTCGCATCGGCGAGCAGGCGCGCTTTATAATCCGGGTCCGACCACGCGCGCGCGATAACTTTGGCGCCGTTCTGCGGCCCGATATTGTGTTCATAGAGCTGGATCAGAGCGTCGAGCGTATCCGCTTCGACCAAACCCTTCTCAAGCAATAAAGATTCGAGCGCTTTGACGCGAAGTGCCGTATCAGACGGCGGCTCTGTATGGTCGTGATCGGCCATATTGCGTTTCTCCCTGTGTCACGTCCCTGAATTCCAACGTGCAATTCTCCCCCATGCCCGGCAGAGGCGTCAAGCCGGGTCGAGATAATCGTCCCACATATCGACATAGAAGCTGTCGCGCGATGGTGCGCTTTCACCCCATACTTCGCGCGCGCTGAAGCGCACGCAATAGACATGCTGCGGGGTTTCGCCGTCGCCGTGCGCCATGGTGTCGGGATAGCCGAAGACGCCGTGATCGCTCTCGATGGTGCCGTGTCTGCCGCGCAGGTAACGCGGCAGGCGCGTATGGCCGGCAGGATTGAGATTGCGTGCGATGATGGCGTCGCCGGATTTGAATTTGGGCGCAACATCGGCGTCCACCCTGGCCGATGCGCCGGTCATGAACACCGGGATAACTTGATCCGCCGGCAGGGCTTGTTTCGCGCCCTCACCACTCGGCGCACCCGCATTGGCCGAGTTACCCGCATTGGCCCAAATCGCCTCCAGATCGGCACGCTCGAACTGGCCTTTGTTGATCAGCACCTGCTCCATGCATATGAGCCAATGTTCGTAATAGCTGTCGTTGAGGTAATCCGCTGGCGAGCGGCTCTCGACGGCGAAACGGAACTCGTTGTCGTTGTACATGCCGGCGGCGAAAGCCGCCGTCCACAGCGCGAACATGCGGCGCTCCCAATCGGCATGAAAGACCGGCTCGTCGATTTCCGGATTGATCGGCCCAAAGCCGTGCATACCGCCCATGTCATGAATGCCGTTCATCTCGTGTCCCCTTCGACTAGCGTACTTGCTTTTTTTCTGCCGCCCAGTAAGGCTTGCGCAACTCGCGCTTCAATATCTTACCGGGTCCCGAAAGAGGCAACGGCTTGTCCCAAAAATCTATTCCCTTGGGCACCTTGTAGCCAGCGATATGCTCGCGGCAGAACGCAATGAGTTCCTCGGCCTCGGCCGGATGGCGCAATTGTATTGCCGCATGAACGGCCTCGCCCCACTGTGCATCGGGGATGCCAAACACGGCGGCCTGCAACACCGCCGGATGTTTGTGCAGGATTTCCTCCACTTCCGTGCAATAGACATTTTCGGCCCCGGTGATGATCATGTCCTTGGCCCGGTCCATCAAAAATATGTTATTGTTTTCATCGACATAGCCGACATCACCGGACAGATACCAGCCCTCCTTGAGGGCCGCCGCCGTCTGCTCCGGTTTGTTCCAATAACCCTGCGTGATATTCGGGCCTTTGACGGCAATCTCACCAATTTCCGACACCGGCAGTTCCTGCCCCTGCTGATCGAGTATGCGCACTTCGACGCCCGGAACCGGCTGGCCACAGGAGCGCAACAGATCCGAGTGCGGCATCCGTTCTTCGTGATGCAGACCACTGATCAGAGGCCCCGTTTCAGTCGCCCCATAAAGATGGGCAAATTCGGCGCCCGGAAATGCCGCGATGGCACGGCGGATAACTTCGGTGGTGATCGGCGAGCCACCATGGGACACCATACGAACACTCGAAACATCACGCGGATTGGCGTGCTGCTCTTCGGCCAGGGCAGCGATCATGATGGGCACGCCCAAGGTCTGGGTGGCGCGCTCGCGTTCGATCAGATCCAAAATCTGGCCTGGAATGAATTTCGGAATGATGAGCTGCACGCCGCCGCTCCAAATGCTGGATATCACTGAATTGGAACCGGCGGCATGAAACAACGGCGCAATGACGGTCTTAATATCCTCCGGCCCCGGCTGGGCGAAGGCGGTCCAATTGTGGCTGTTGGCGATCAGATTGCGATGGCTCAGCATGACGCCCTTGGAGGCGCCGGTGGTGCCGCCGGTATAGAATAACCCGGCCAGGGATTGTTCGGTTACGTGCCCGCCCAACTCGATCTCCGATGCCGCAGCGAGCAGCACTTCATAGTCGTCCGGAATGGAAATGACACGTTCGACGATATCGGCCAATCCGCCCGGGTCCACATCTGTCAGCAAAACTTTCGTGCCCGAATCCCTGAGCGCGTAGGCAAGTTCCGCCTCGGCGTGGCGGGTGTTAAGCGGCACCACGACAAAGCCCGCCGCCGGCACCGTCATATAGGTCTCGATATATTGATGTGAATTGGCGGCGAGAATAGCGATACGATCGCCGATCTCAAGGCCAAGCCCGTGCAGTGCGCCACCGAGGCGACGGCAACGCGCCGTCAGCTCGCGGTAATTCAGGCGCACATCGCCGCAGATGGTGGCGGGTCTTTCGGCATAGTTGCGCGCGGCGTAACGTAGGGGATCGGCGAGCGTGTGCATATTTTAGGTCCAACGTTAATTGGAATGGCTCCAGGCTAGCCTTTTCGCCAGAAGTTCTCCAGCACGTGCCGCAAGTCTCTTCTATACTTGACGTTACGCCGATAATGCACAGGAAGAGGATGGAATGGCTGGATCCAATTTTGCCGAACAGGCCATACACAATGGCAGCTGCCTCTGCGGCGCGGTTCGCTACCAGGTGCGCGGTGCGCTGCGTGATGTGGTCAACTGCCATTGCGCCATGTGCCGGCGCTTGCACGGGGCGTTCGGCGCGCACTCCAAGGCCAAAAAGACCCAAATCGATATCGTCACGGATGATGGCCTGGCGTGGTATGCCACTTCGGAGCAGGCACAGCGCGGATTTTGCCGTCGCTGCGGCACCAACCTGTTCTGGCAACCGGTCGACCAGGACGCCACCGGGATTGTCGCCGGCAGCCTTGATGCACCGACCGGATTGAAGACGTTGGGACATATCTTTACGGCGGAAAAATCGGACTTTTACGAGATTGCCGATGAACTGCCCTGTTTCGACGGCTCGTCCGATGGCGGCTTCGATGGAGATCGACTGTGATGCCGGATTGGTCTGCGGTGATTTTCACGCCAATTTTCGGCGCCAAATGCCAAATCAAATGGCAAGGAGAGAGATTGCTATGAAGAGGCTCTGTGCCGCGCTGCTCGCATTGCCGTTGACGGTCGCGTTGATTCATCCGGCCGCAGCCGACTATGCCAACGGGGCCGCGGCCTATCAGCGCGCCGATTATGCGGCGGCGTTGGAGGAATGGCGCGCGCCGGCCGAAGCCGGCAACGCAGAGGCGCAATTAGGCCTGGGCAATCTTTATGCCAACGGTGAAGGGGTCGAGCAGGATTTCGATGAGGCCAAAATTTGGTTCCTGAAAGCCGCCGAGCAGGGACATGCCGGCGGGCAATATTATATCGGACTGCTGTACGCGCGGGACTGGACCGGCGAACAGGATTCCGACAAGGCAGTGATCTGGTGGCTGAAAGCGGCGGCACAGGATCATGCGGGCTCGGAGTATCAGCTCGGCCTCGCGCACGAGCATGGCTGGGGCGCGGAGGCCGATATGACCGCCGCCATTGAATGGTACACCCGCTCTGCCGAGCACGGCTTTGCCAGCGCGCAATACGTGCTCGGCCTGGCTTACGCCAAGGGCCGGAGCGTGGAGGTCGACGCCGCCAGCGCCGCCGGCTGGTACCGCAAAGCCGCCGACCAGGGCTTCGCCAAGGCCGAATACAATCTCGGCGTCCTCTATTTTAAAGGCGAGGGTGTCGAAGAGGATTACGCCGAGTCCGCCCGGCTCTATCAAAGTGCCGCCGATAAGGGCTCGATCGACGCCCAGAATAATCTTGCCGGCATGTACGCCCTTGGCCTCGGCGTCGAGCGCAATTTCGTCCTCGCCTATATGTGGTCCACCCTGGCGCTGGCCGAAGACGCCGAAAACGCCGACGAAAACCGCGACCGCATCGCCCAGCGTATGACCGATAAGGAAATCGCCAAAGCCGAGCGCATGGCGGCGGCGTGGCAGCCGGTGGAGTAGGTTGGGGCGGCCTAAATATGTGAGGAAGCGTCGGACTCCGTACGCTCAGAGGACCAATCTTCAACTCGAAGGCCGTCGACGCGTCCAAACTCCTTGCGGTTGTTCGTCACCAAGACCAGCCCTTCACACCGAGCGTGGCCGGCGATCATTAAATCGTAGGGACCGATCGGCGTTCCAATTTTTTCAAGTGAGGCACGAATCTGCCCGTAATGGGCAGCGGCTTTTTCGTCAAACGGCAGCACCGGTAGGCGGGCCGCAAAGTTTTCCACGATTTTCAGATTACCGGTTAGGTTCGCTGATTTCTCGGCGCCAAACATCAGCTCGGCCAGGGTCACCGACGAAATGCACAGATACTGGGCCTCGGCATTGAATATATTACGGAGGTAGGAAGGGCGTTTCTTGATGACGAATATGCAGATATTCGTATCAAGCATGTAGCGCAGCACTAAATCTCCTCCCGGTCCTGCTCCTCGGGTTGCACACGCTCCGCCATAAATTCCTTTGAAACTTCCGCGCCTTCAAAAAAACTGTCCCAAGCCGTATCCGCCGGCGAGATCAAGCGTGCGCCGCCGAGTTTCACGATGTCGACCCGTTTCACCGAATCAGGCAAGGCCACGGCTTTTGGCAGGCGCACCGCCTGGCTCTTATTCGATTTGAACACGGTAGATTGAGCCATTGTCGTTTCTCCGGGATATACAACTGGGATATACCTCAGCCTCATTCAATCCTTGGGATATGTCAATGGGATATACCAATCATACAAACCCGGCAGAACTCCTTGCAATTTATAAGAATGCACATTTCGCTCGTCAACCCAGCGAAGGGGGTTGAATTAGACTGCTTCTAGCAATTGCCGCGCCTTTGGTGGTTGCACCGGCGGCGCGATGCGCTTATGTGAGCGGCATCGTCATTTGAATTCGGCCCCGTCGAGCTGCCGCTTGCGCCCTACCTGACGCCCGGCGGCAAGGAAACTCTTGTGTCAGAGCGTAAAACCTTCGCCATCATCTCCCACCCGGACGCCGGTAAAACGACGCTGACGGAGCGCTTGCTGCATGCCAGCGGGGCGATTCATCTGGCTGGCGACGTCAAGGGGCGCGGTGAGCGCCGGCGTACGCGCTCGGACTGGATGGCGATCGAGCGCGAGCGCGGTATTTCGATCTCAAGCTCGGTGATGACCTTCGAGCACGCCGGAATTACTTTCAACCTGCTCGATACGCCAGGTCATGAGGATTTCAGCGAGGATACCTATCGCACCCTGACGGCGGTCGATTCAGCGGTCATGGTGATCGACGCGGCCAAGGGCATCGAGAGTCAGACGCGCAAGCTGTTCGAAGTCTGCCGCCTGCGCGACATCCCGATAATCACCTTCATCAACAAAGTCGACCGCGAAGGCCTCTCGCCGTTCGAACTGCTCGACGAGATTGAGAG
The DNA here is from genome assembly GCA_029937205.1 of Alphaproteobacteria bacterium. Classification (GTDB taxonomy): domain Bacteria; phylum Pseudomonadota; class Alphaproteobacteria; order UBA828; family UBA828; genus PTKB01. The sequence continues at coordinate 792 of JAPYQV010000003.1, read as the reverse complement.
CGTGCTCGCCCTTGATGTCTGTCCGGTGGTGTGGCCGGTCGGCATAGGCGGCCTCTTTCATGGTTGCTTTGACCTGCGCCAGGGGGATTTTCTCACCTCGAGCAGTGGCCTCGGCGGGCGCTTCGACACCACCCTCAGCACGACCGGGCTGGACGATGGCCAACTCGATGCCAAAGTATCCAGCGAAGCCTTGCCGGGCTTTCGCGAAGACGCTGAACTGGCGCTTGCCGCCTATCCGGAATTCGATCTCATGAGCTACCGTGAAGGCCATTTGACGCCGGTCTATTTCGGCTCCGCGCTCAAGGATTATAGCGTTGCGGCGCTGCTGCAAGCGCTCACCGACTATGCCCCGACGCCACGCCCGCAACCGGCCGAGCCGCGCACCATTGAGCCCGATGAAAAGAAAGTCACCGGCTTCGTGTTCAAGGTGCAGGCCAATATGGATAAGAAGCACCGCGACCGGATCGCTTTTCTCCGCCTGTGCTCCGGGCATTTCAAGCGCGGCATGAAGCTGTGGCAAACGCGCACCGGCAAGACCATGGCGGTCAACAATCCGACATTTTTCTTCGCCCAGGAGCGCGAATTGGCCGAGGACGCCATGCCCGGCGACATCATCGGCATCCCCAATCACGGCACGCTCCGTGTCGGCGATACGCTGAGCGAAGGCGAGGATTTGCGTATCACCGGCATTCCCAACTTCGCCCCGGAGATCCTGCGCCGGGTGCGCCTCGGTGACCCCATGCGGATGAAACAGTTGCGTGGCGCGCTCGAAGACCTCGCCGAGGAAGGCGT
>JAPYQV010000345.1 GCA_029937205.1 Alphaproteobacteria bacterium | reverse complement strand
GTTAAGTTGAAGGGATAAGTGAACGGGCTCCAATCGTCCCAGACTTCACCATTCGTACCAATCGGCGAGTCCGAACCGAGAGAAAAGGCCGGCAGTGGCATGGTCGGCGTCAGCAATAAATCGTAGGTTTGGTGAAATTTACGCATTGTCACCGCCAATTGGCTGCGCGCCATGGTGCCCTTCATGTAGGCGTCCATGGTGATGGCCTCACCCTTATCGGCGACAATGCGCAAGCCGGGATCGATCAATTCGCGTTGCGCCGCCGACATGGCACGCAAGATATGCGCGGCCCCGGCATACCAATGGGAGCGAAATATGGCCTGCGGATTTTCAAACCCCGGATCCACTTGCTCGACTTCGGCACCGAGCGCTTCGAAGGACTGCGCCGCCGCCGCAACCAGCTTCGCGACCTCCGGGTCCACCGTGGCGTAGCCGAGGTCAGGGCTGTAGGCGACGCGGAGACCGGCGATGCCACCCTCGAGCACGGCGCCATAATCCCGCGCCTCATCGGGCAACGCATAGGCGTCGCGCGGATCGGGCCCGGCCAACACCGTTAGCATCAAGGCGCCATCGGCGACGCTCCGGGTCATCGGGCCGAGATGAGACAAGGTGCCAAACGGGCTGGCCGGATAAACAGGGACCCGGCCGAAATTCGCCTTGAAACCAAAGATGCCGCTCAACGATGCCGGAATGCGCACCGAGCCGCCGCCATCGGTGCCGATATGAAGCGGCCCCATGCCGGTGAGCGCGGCAACGGCGGCACCGCCGCTGCTGCCGCCCGGCGTATGATCTTTGTTCCATGGATTACGCGTAATGCCGGTGAGCGGACTATCGGTTACCCCTTTCCAGCCATATTCCGGCGTCGTGGTCTTGCCGAGAATGATTGCACCATGCTCGCGCAGGCGCTGAACCGCCGGCGCGTCTTCCGGGCTCAATTGGCTTGGGTCGGAGGTTCGCGAGCCGCGCCCGGTCGGCCAGTCCTTGGCCAGAACCAAATCCTTGACCGAAGCCGGCACACCATCGATGCGGCCTTCGGGCGCACCATTCCGCCAACGCTGTTCCGATGCCTTTGCCGCTGCCAACGCGCCTTCTTGATCAACCAGACAAAACGCATTGAAAGTGTCGTTGTGCCGGTTGATCTGCTCCAACACCGCTTGCGTGACCTCGACGGGAGACAAGCTGCCGTCCGCGTAGGCGGCGAGCAAAGCAATGGCAGACATTTGGCAGAGGTCGTCGCTCACAATTTTATCTCCCTCTAAAATTCAGGCGGTGCGATTCCGCTTTCATTGAGCTGTTCGATCAACGCCTGTTTTAATCGTTCCAGTCCGGCCTTGTTCTCGGCTTCGCAGCGCGCCACCAGCACCGGCTGGGTGTTCGAGGCGCGCAACAGCCACCAGCCATCCGCTGTATTCACCCGCACGCCATCGATCGCATTCACTTCCGCGCCGGCCGCTGTCAGGCGCTGGCGAACTTCCGAAATGGCGTCGAACTTGCGCCCGTCATCGCAGCTGAAGCGCAGTTCCGGTGTGTTGATGCGTTGCGGTAAGCCGGCGCGCAATTCAGCCAGGCTTTCGGTCTCGACGGAGAGAACGCCGAGCAGGCGAACCGCCGCATAAAGCGCATCGTCATAGCCATGATAGCGGTCGGCGAAAAATATATGGCCGCTCATTTCTCCCGCCAGCGGTGCGCCGGTTTCCGCCATTTTAGATTTTATCAGCGAATGGCCGGTCATCCACATGAGCGGCGTGCCGCCGAGGCGGTCCACTTCGTCAAACAACACCTGACTGGCCTTCACATCGGCAATGATGGTGGCACCGGGTTGGGCGCGCAACACCGGGCGCGCCAACAGAGCCAGGATTTGATCGCCCCACAAAATCTCGCCGGCGCCATCGACAACGCCAATGCGGTCGCCGTCGCCGTCAAAGGTGACCCCCAGGTCGCACGATCCGGCGCGCACATGCTCGATCAATTGGACCAGATTTTCAGGCACCGTCGGGTCGGGGTGATGGGCCGGAAAAGTCCCGTCGATCTTCTCGTTCAATAAAATATGTTCGCCCGGCAATTTCGCCGTCAGGAGGGCCATGGCTTCGCCGGCAGCTCCGTTACCTGCGTCCCAGACAACCTTAAGCGACTGCAAATCGGCCCCCTCCTCCGCCACCCGCTCCACATAGCGCAACAACATCGGATCTTTCCGCGACGTGCCGGCACCGCTCTGGTAATCGCCTGCCGCCGCCAGGGCACCCAATTCCTGAATGCTCTTGCCGAAAAATGAGCTCTTGCCGAGCATGAATTTAAAGCCGTTATTGTCGGGCGGATTGTGCGAGCCGGTGACCATGATGCCGCCGTCGGCGCTGAGATCATGCACGGCGAAATACAGCATCGGCGTTGGACCGAGCCCGACCCGCAGCACATCAATACCGGATGCGTTCAGGCCGGCAACCAACGCCGCTTCGAAATCCGGCGAACTGACACGCCCGTCATAGCCGACCGCGATTGTCTTGCCGCCCTGGCGTGCGACGATTGTGCCGAAGGCACGCCCAATGGCCGTCGCATCTTCAGAATTGAGCGTTTTCCCGACGACGCCGCGAATATCATATTCGCGCAGCACCGTCGGGTTAAAGCGATGGATTTCAGCCATGCGCCGGCCGTCCGACGCTGAAATAGCGAAAACCGGCGGCGGCCATGGCACCGGGTTCATAAATATTGCGCAAGTCGACAACCACCGGGTTGTTCAACAATTGTTTGACGCGCACCAGGTCGAGGGCGCGGAATTCGTTCCACTCGGTCAGGATAACCAACGCATCCGCGCCGTCCATCGCCGCATAGGCATTGGCGCACCATTCCACACCGGGCAGCAACGGCTTTGCCTCGTCCATGGCTTCCGGGTCGTAGGCGCGAACATGGGCGCCGTGTTTTTGGAGGGCCGGCAGGATGGTCAGGCTGGCACTATCGCGAACGTCATCTGTATTGGGCTTGAACGCCACGCCGAGCACGGCAACGCTCTTGGCGTCGACGCTGCCACCGCATGACTGGATAATTTTCTCGGTCATTTTTGCTTTGCGTTTCTCATTGATCTCGACCACTGCCTCAACGATATGGCTGGGCGCGCCGCTCTCGCGCGCAATACGTACGAAGGCAAGGGTATCTTTGGGAAAACATGATCCGCCATAGCCCGGCCCGGGATGCAGGAACTTATTGCCGATACGGCCGTCGAGGCCGATCCCCTTGGCCACATCATGCACATCCGCACCAATTTTCTCGCAAATGTCGGCAATTTCATTGATGAAAGTGATCTTTGTGGCAAGAAAGGTATTGGCGGCGTATTTGATCAATTCGGCGGTTTTGATGGAGGTGAAAACAACCGGCGTCTCGATCAGAAACAGCGGCCGATAGAGCTCCGCCATCACCGCTTTCGCACGCTCGGATTCGACGCCGACAACAACACGATCCGGGCGCATGAAATCGGTGATCGCCGCGCCCTCGCGCAGAAATTCCGGATTGGAGACAATGTCAAATTCCGCGTCAGGGCGGCGCGCGCGGATAATGCGCGAGATTTCGTCTCCCGTACCGACCGGCACGGTCGATTTCGTCACCACCACCGTATAGCCGTTCATGCAATCGGCGATCTCTTCCGCCGCGGCATAGACAAAGGATAAATCCGCGTGGCCATCGCCGCGCCGGCTCGGCGTGCCGACCGCCAGCATGACCACATCGGCCGCTGGCACGGCGTCGGAAATCTCGGTCGTGAAACTCAGCCGCCCGGTGCTGACATTATGGCTGACAAGGTCCTCCAGACCGGGCTCGAAGATCGGTACCTTGCCAGCCTTCAGGCCGTCAATTTTCTCGGCAACTTTATCGACGCAAATGACGTT
>JAPYQV010000344.1 GCA_029937205.1 Alphaproteobacteria bacterium | reverse complement strand
CCTTAATCAGCCGCCCGCCGATAATTAGGTATCCAGTTTACTTAATTATTCAAGCGTCGAGGCGCGTTAATGGCGGAAGTGGCGCATGCCGGTGAAGACCATGGCGAGGCCCTTTTCGTCCGCCGCCGCGATGACTTCTTCGTCGCGCATCGATCCACCCGGCTGGATGATCGCCGTTGCGCCCGCGTCGGCGGCGGCGAGCAGGCCGTCGGCAAACGGGAAGAACGCGTCGGAAGCGACCACAGAACCGATCGCAGGGGATTCGCTTAGGCCCGCCGCCTTGCCGGCCTCAGCCGCCTTCATTGCGGCGATGCGGGACGAATCGACACGGCTCATCTGGCCGGCGCCAACGCCGACCGTTGCGCCGTTCTTGACGTATACAATGGCGTTGGATTTGACGTGTTTGCAGATGCGAAAGGCGAAGATGAGATCTTCAAGCTCGGCCGCAGTGGGGGCGCGTTTGGTAACCGTCTTCAGGTCTTCAAGGGATATGTGGCCATTGTCACGTTGCTGCGCCAGATAGCCGCCGGCCAATTGCCGGATCGCCATGCCGGTCGCAGCGGGATCGGGCATGGCGCCGGTCAACAGCACGCGCAGATTTTTCTTGGCCGCGAGAGCCTCCAGAGCGGCGTCGTCCGCCGCCGGCGCAATCACCACCTCGGCGAACAGCTTGGCGATCTCTTCGCAGATCGCCCGGTCGAGCGGCCGGTTGGCGGCGACGATGCCGCCGAACGCGCTCACCGGATCGCACGCCAATGCCTTGAGATAGGCTTCTTTCAGATCGCCGCCGAGCGCCGCCCCGCACGGGTTGGCGTGCTTGATGATGGCGATCGCCGGCATGTCGAACTCCGCCACCAGCTCGAACGCGGCATCGGTATCGTTGAGATTATTGTAGCTCAGTTCCTTACCTTGAATCTGTGTGGCGCTGGCCACGCCGGGCCGGGCCGGGCCGCCGGCATAGAAGGCCGCGCCGAGATGGGGGTTCTCGCCGTAGCGCAGCATTTGCCGGCGCTTGGCTGAAAACGACAGGTGCTCGGGAAAGCGCTCGCCCTGCTGGCCGGCAAACCAGCCGGCGATGGCTGAATCATAGGTGCCTGTGCGGGCGTAAGCCTTGGCCGCCAATGCGCGGCGCAGGTCGGCCGAGGTTGCGCCGTTTAACTGCGTCATTTCAGCCATGATTTTCTCATAGTCGGTGCTCTCGACCACGACCGTCACATCGCGGTGGTTCTTGGCTGCGGCGCGGATCAGGGCGGGGCCGCCAATATCGATGTTCTCGATGCATTCGTCGAAATCACCGCCGGCCGCCACCGTTTGCTCGAACGGATAGAGATTGACCACCACCAGATCGATAGGCTGAATATCATGTGCCTGCATGGCTTCCTGGTGGGCCGGATTATCGCGCATGCCGAGGATGCCGCCATGCACCTTGGGATGCAGTGTCTTCACCCGGCCGTCCAGCATTTCCGGAAATTGCGTGTGTTCCGATACGTCCTTCACGGCGATACCGGCGTCGCGCAGGGCGCTGGCGGTGCCGCCGGTGGAGAGAATTTCCACACCGCGCTGGCTGAGAAATTTTCCGAATTCAACCAGCCCGGTCTTGTCTGATACGGAAAGCAGGGCACGGGAAATAGGGCGTCGCTCGGAGTCTTTTTTTGTCATTTGGATTCTCTGTGTTGGCCGCGTAACGCTTATTGGGCGGCGCGGTGGCCCGTGACATTGTCGGGATTGGCATCGGAAGAGCGGAATTCAGGAACGATGACGCCGATTTCCGCACGGGCGGCATCGCTGTTGCGGGCATTCGCCGCCGCGCAGAGGCGTTCGATTTGCGCCTGCAGTTGGGTGAGGTCGGTGGGGCGAGACGAGGCGCGCTGTAGACCGGCGATCGGTGTATCGCTGAGCAGCTCTTTTTCATGGAAGAGTTCTTCGACCAATTTTTCACCGGGGCGCAAGCCGGTATAGATGATTTCGATATTCTTTCCCGGTGTGAGCCCGGCGAGGCGGATCATCTGGCTGGCGAGGTCTTTGATCAATACCGGCTCGCCCATGTCGAGCACGAAGATCTCTCCGCCGGCGCCGCGTGCGCTAAGCGCCGAGGCCTGCAGCACGAGCTGAACGGCTTCGCGCGTGGTCATGAAATAACGGCTGACCTCGGGGTCGGTCACGGTAACCGGACCGCCGGCGGCGATTTGGCGCTGGAAAAGCGGCACCACGGAACCCGACGAGGCGAGAACGTTGCCAAAGCGCACGGTGACCAGGCGGGTATGCGCATCACCCTTGGCGGCGAGCGACAGGCCGAGCGCCTGGCAGTAGCTCTCGGCGATGCGCTTGGTGGCGCCCATGACGTTGGTCGGGTGGACCGCCTTGTCGCTCGAGATCAGCACCATCACCGCGACGCCGTGGGCAACGCAGCTATCGGCCACATTGCGCGTGCCGAGCACATTGGTGAGCACGCCTTCATTGGGATTGGCCTCGACCATATGAACATGCTTGAGCGCCGCAGCATGGAATACCAATTGCGGGCGCGCTGCCTCGAAGGTCGAATTCAGGCGCCCGAGGTCACGCACATCGCCCAGCACCATGGTGCGCGTGACATTCGGATAGCTCTCGGAGAGCTCCATATCGATGGTGTAGAGATTGAATTCCGAACTGTCGATCAGCGTCATATGGGCCGGCTCGTGCCCGGCAATCTGGCGGCACAGCTCGGCGCCGATGGAGCCGCCGGCGCCGGTCACGCAGACACGCCGGTCACGGATGAGGGCGGCCATTTCCTTGCCGTCGAGCGCCGCTTGCGGACGCCCGAGCAAATCCTCGATGGCGACCGGCTTGATATTGATGGCCGCACTGTCGCCACTTTGAAAATCGGTCATGCGCGGCAGGCGCGAGAGCGGCAGGGCGAGCCCCTCCGCCGCATCGAGAACATCACGCAGGCGGTCCGGATCGAACGCGTCGGGCGTCAGGATCAGGCGCTGCGGCTGGGTGCCGCGCTGTTTGAGCGATCGGACGATGGCGGTTAAATCGCGCGCCGGGCCGTAGACCCGGACGCCATGAATGTGGCGGCCGATTTTTGCTTCATCATCGTCAATCAAGCCGACCACACGATAGCTGGCCGCACTTCCGCTCAGGCTGGCGCGCATAAACAATTCGGCGTCGTCGCCCGCGCCGAGCAACAAAACCGGTATGCGGTGTTCGTCATTGGCGCGTTGGAAGAAGCCGCTCAGACCGCGCTCCATGAAGCTCCGATAGAGAATACGAGGGCCGATGAGAAGCGCCACCAGGACAAGAAAATTGATCGGCAACGCGGAACGCGGAAAGGCTTCGAGACGGGTGGCGACAAACAGCAAGGCGACAAAAATGAGAACGGTGATTGCCGCCGCCCAACCGATCTTGGCGACGTCGCGCGATGAGGTGTAGCGCCAGAATCCGCGGTACACGCGCATGCGCCAGAAAACAATCGCCGCAATCACACAGAAGGCGACGATGCCTTCGATGAAAAAGCCGCTCGATTCGTGCCAGAAATTGCCGACGCCGCGGCGCAGCAGAAGTGCCACAGCAAACGAAATTGCCACCATGGCCACATCGAAGGCGGCGACCGCGTAGGTCCTGTTGATGCGTAATCTAGTCTGCATGGGTCGGTCTGTTCTGGGCGACTCGAAGATACCATAAAAGGCAGATGGTGAGCAGCATTCCCGCGACCAGGGCGCTCCATGCCGTGGTCGGCGACAGCGTTGTTGCCAGAGCGAGGCCGGCAAGCAGCAGATTTGCGCCGGTGATCACCACGACCACATGCGCGTGGCTGCGCCCGGCGGCGACCGCGAACTGATAATAATGCTCATGATGGGCGCGCCAGATGCGTTTCCCCCGGGCCAATCGCCTGAAC
>JAPYQV010000343.1 GCA_029937205.1 Alphaproteobacteria bacterium | reverse complement strand
GTAAATTGGAACATGCTCGGCCGCCCGCCGGTCAAGCTCGATTGGAGCTGCGCGCAATTATTCCACCTGGATGGCGACGGCAATCCCACTTTGGCGGAGAGCAATGTCAGCCTGCAGCCGAAGGTCGCGCCGCCGTGAGCGACAGCAATCAGGCACGGGCGATGATCTGGGTGCAGCACCTGCTTGGCATCGGCCATGTACGCCGTGCCGTCTCGATCGCCCGGGCGCTGGCCGACGCCGACTTCAATGTCTTGCTGGTGTCGGGCGGCATGCCGCTCAAGGGCCTCAATATGGGCAAGGCAAAATTCAAACAATTGCCGCCCCTGCAGGCGGCCGACGCGACCTTCTCAGCGCTGATAGATTCTACCGGGAGGGCGCCCGATGGCGCCTTCCGTGCGGCGCGGCGCAACCGCCTGCTCGGGCTTTACCGCGAGCACCGCCCGCATGTGCTGATCACCGAAATGTACCCCTTCGGACGGCGCCAGTTCGCCAGCGAAATGCTGCCGCTGTTGGAAGTCGCGCATCAATCCCGGCCCAAGCCGGCGATCTTTTGCTCGGTGCGGGATATTCTGACCGAGCGGCGCGATCCGGCGCGCAGCAGCGAGATGGCGCGCCTCGCGCTGCGCTGGTACCGCGCCGTGCTGGTGCATAGCGATCCCGAGTTGGTCCCTTTCGAAACGACGTTTCCGGAGACCGCGCGAATCTCCCACCTGATCCGATATACCGGCTATGTCGGCACGGTCGGCCCGGGCGGGCCTTACGGCGGCTCGCAGGAGGTGATCGTATCGGCCGGCGGCGGCGCGGTTGGCGCCCATCTCCTGCAAACCGCGCTTGAAGCGCGCGAATTGAGTGTGCTGGCGGACAAACGCTGGCGCCTCTTGGCCGGCCCCAACCTGCCGCGCGAATGGTTCAATGCCCTGCAGCGCCTGGTCCAGGACGGTGTTATTGTCGAACGCGCGCGCGACGATTTTCCCGCCCTTCTCGAAGCCGCCGCACTTTCCATTTCGCAAGCCGGATACAATACCGCACTCGATGTGGTGAGCGCACGCGTGCGCGCGGTATTGGTTCCCTTTGCCGGCAAAGGCGAGACCGAACAGTCCGTGCGGGCCGAGCGCATGGCGGCGATGGGCCTGGCGCACATCGTCCGCGAAAACACGCTAACACCGGAAACGCTGGCCGCCGGCATTGATGCGGCGTGGGCGGCGAAAGCGCCGGAAGAGAACCATATAGGCGTCGCCGGCGCCGGCGAAAGCGCCAAGATAATCTCGGAAATGATCTCCGTATGACATCTTGGACAACTTTGGACGGAGAACTGGAAGCCTGGGCCGCAGCCGGAAAGCGCGCCACATTATGGTGGCGCGACGATGATGCGGCGGAGGATTCACCGGCGCTCGAAAAGCTGCTGACACTGGCAGAGAAAGAAGCGGTAGCGCTGGTGATTGCCGTCATTCCCGCGGCGCTTCGCGAAGCGGCGGCGGCGCGGATCAACGCCTCGGCCGCACCCGGCCTGGCGGTGGTGCAGCATGGTTACGCCCACACCAACCACGCCCGCGACGGCGAGAAAAAGATCGAACTCGGCGGCGCCAACCCGGCAGATGAATGTCGCGCGCACTTGCATATGGGCCGCGAGATTATGTCGCGCCGCTTCCCCGAACGCTTTCTGCCGGCCCTGGTGCCGCCCTGGAACCGCATCGACCCCGCCCTGATTAAGCAACTGCCGGCGCTCGGATACGCTACTCTCTCAACTTATGGCGCGCGCCCAACGGCGGCACCAAAATCCGGCCTGAAGCAGATAAATTGCCATATCGATATTCTCAATTGGCGCCAGAGCGCCGCCTTTTTGGGCGAATCCGAAACGCTTGAATTGGCTTGTACGCATCTTCGCGCGCGGCGCCTCGGCGAGGTAGATGCGGACGAACCGACCGGCATCCTCAGCCATCATTTGCGCCAGGACGACGCGGCGTGGCGCTTTCTAGCGGAATATTTGGACCGTACGGCGGCGCATCCGGGAGCGACATGGCCTCGGCCGACCACTTTCTTCGCGGCGGCGGCAAGCTAATGGCCGATGCCAAGCGCTACCGCTATCCGCCACGTGCCATAGCGCTGGAATATTTCTATAGCGCCCTCGGACTTGCCTTCACCTTGGTGCCACTCGCCCTTGTGACGCCGCTCCCGGCGGTTACCGGCGTGCTTGCCGGGCTCGCCTTGTTGTTCTTCATCTTTGGTCTCCGCACGGCGATCCGGCACAATATATTTGTCGCGGTCTCGGACAGCAGTGTAACGTTAAGGGGATTTTGGGGAACGACGATCCTCTGGGGTGAATTGCGTGAGTTTAAACTCAGCTATTTTTCGACCCGGCGGGATCGCCATGGGGGATGGATGCAACTTCGCCTGAGAGGAAAGAGGCGAACGATTCGGCTCGATTCCACGTTGCAGGGATTCGACAAGCTGCTGTCGCGCGCCGCGCGCGAGGCGCGCCGGCACGATTTGGATCTGGGCCTGGAGACCCTGCAAAACTTGAGCGCCCTCGGCGTGCTCGATGCGAGCCATCGCATGGATTCTGAAAGCGGAGACGGGAACGCATTGTGACAGACCTCCTGCAAGTCAATAATCTTAAAGTCCACTTCCATGTCGCCGAAGGCATCATCAAGGCGGTCGACGGCATTTCATTTCGTGTCCCCAAAGGCGGCACCGTGGCGCTGGTGGGTGAATCCGGATCCGGCAAATCGGTGGTCTCGCAAACGATCATGCAGATCCTACCCAAAGTGGCGCGCATCGAGAGCGGCGAAATTCTGCTCGATGACCCGGCGAGCGATGGGCCACCGATCGATATCGTCAAACTCAGCCCGACCAGTTCGCGCATGCGCCAAATTCGCGGCGGGCGAATCTCGATTATTTTCCAGGAGCCCATGACCTCGCTCTCGCCGCTGCACACCGTTGGCGATCAGGTCGGCGAGGCGTTCCGTCTGCACAGCGACGCCAGCAAGCGGAAAGTGACCCAGACGACCCAGGAAATCCTGCGCCTGGTCGGGTTTCCCGATCCCGAGCGGGCCTTGAAAACCTATCCGTTCGAGCTCTCGGGCGGCCTGCGCCAGCGCACCATGATCGCCATGGCGCTGATCTGCCGTCCGGCGCTGCTGATTGCCGACGAACCGACCACCGCGCTCGACGTCACCATCCAGGCGCAGATTCTGAAATTAATGAAAGACCTGCAGGGCGAATTGCAGATGGCGGTGCTGATGATCACCCATGATCTCGGCGTCGTCGCCAATGTCGCCGATGAAGTTGTCGTCATGTATCACGGCAAGCTGATGGAAAGCGGCACGGTCGAGGATATTTTCCGCAACGCGGAACACCCCTACCTCAAATCCCTGCTCCGCGCTGTGCCGCGTTTCAACATGGAGCCCGGCGAGCGGCTGGTGCCGATCCGCGAGATCAAGGCCGAGACCGGAACCTTTCTGGATGAGGGCAAGGTGCCGCCCACGGCGCCCGGCGAAGACCCGACGGTGCTCAGGATTAATCATCTCAGCAAAACCTTCATCATCCGCAAGGCCGGCCTGTTCGGCGACAAGGCCGCCGGCAGCCTGTGTGCTGTCGATGATGTCAGTTTTACCGTCAAGCGCGGAGAGTGTCTCGGCCTGGTGGGCGAAAGCGGCTGCGGCAAAACCACGCTCAGCAAGCTTATCCTGCGCGCCATCGCAGCCGATTCTGGCGAAATCACGTTCAATGCGCACGGCACGGAAATCGACATCCGCAGTCTCTCCACGATGCAATTGATTCCCTTCCGGCGCAAGATCCAGTTCATTTTTCAGGATCCCTTCGGCTCGCTCAATCCGCGCATGACGGTGTACGACATCGTCGCCGAACCCCTGGTCATCCACAAG
>JAPYQV010000342.1 GCA_029937205.1 Alphaproteobacteria bacterium | reverse complement strand
CGGCCACGTCACCCAATTCAACCCCGCGGCCCCGGGCGACCGCGCGGCCCAACCCGAGCGCCGTGCCGGACGGCGCATCGACCTTGTGGCGGTGATGCATCTCGACGATTTCCACATCATAATCTTCATCCAAAAGCTGGGCAGCCTGCTCGGCCAGGCGCATCAAAAGATTGACGCAAAGGCTCATATTCGGTGCCTGAACAATCGCCGTCTTTTCGCTGGCGCGCGCCAGGGCGTCTTGCTGTTCGGCGGCAATACCCGTGGTGCCGATGATCAGTGCCGTGCCATGACGGGCGGCACCCTCGGCATGATTGGCGGTCGCCAGGGGCAGGGTAAAATCGAGCACCGCGTCGCTTGCGGCAAAGAGCGCATCGCTGTCGTCGCTAACAGCGATGGAGAGCGCCGCGCCACCGGAGAGCTCGCCAGCATCGCGCCCGAGCATCGCGTGGCCGGCCATTTCGTTGGCTGCCGCCAAACGAAAACCGGGCGTCTCACACACCTGGCGAATGAGGGTCATACCCATTCTGCCGGCAGCGCCGGTCACGCCAATTTTTATGTCGCTTTTGTCCGCCATGTCACCCCCGCTTGTCTCAAGGGGACAAAACAACACAAACACAGCCGGACACCAAGCGCTATTGCATCTCCCGCTTGAGGGCGATGCTCACAGGCCGGTTTAATCCTTGAGATCTTCCCAGATATCCTTGACTTTGGAAAAGAATCCGTCCGACTGCGGGCTGGTGGATTTGGTGCCGAGGGTATCGAATTGCTTGAGCAATTCTTTCTGCTTTTTGTTGAGATTGACCGGCGTTTCGACCGTGACCTCAATATACATATCGCCTTTCGAGCCGCCCCGGAGCGCCGGCATGCCCTTGCCGCGCAAGCGGAACTGATGGCCGTTCTGGGTGCCGTGCGGGATGGTGACGCGGGCCCGGCCACCGCCCAGCGTCGGCACATCGATGGAGCCGCCGAGGGTCGCCGAAAACATGGGAATGGGAACCTGGCAATAGAGATTCATGGCATCGCGCTGAAACAACGGATGGGATTTGACCGAAATAAAAATATAGAGATCGCCGGCTGGTGCACCGCGCGCGCCGGCCTCGCCTTCGCCGGCGAGGCGAATGCGCGTGCCGTCCTCGACGCCGGCCGGGATATTGACCGAGAGCGTTTTCTCCTTCTGCACCCGTCCCGCACCGCGGCAGCTTCGGCACGGGTCGGCAATCACCGTACCTGAGCCCTGACAGGTCGGGCAGGTGCGCTCAATGGTGAAAAATCCCTGCTGCGCTCGAACCTTGCCGACACCGCCGCAGGCGCTACAGATGGTCGGCTTGGTGCCGTCCTTGGCACCGCTGCCGGAACAATCACCGCAGCTTACCGACGTCGCGGCCTGAATCCTGGTCTGCTTGCCGGCAAACGCGTCTTCCAGATTAACTTCCATATTGTAACGGAGATCAGCACCCCGCGTCGGGCCGCGTCGTCCGCCGCGGCGCTGGCCACCCATGAAATCGCCGAACAGGTCATCGAACACATCGGCGAAACTGGAGCGGAAATCAAAATCGCCGCCGCCCGCGCCGCCACCGCCGCCTTCGAACGCGGCATGGCCATACTGGTCATAGGCGCCGCGCTTTTGCTCATCGGACAGCACGCCGTAAGCTTCCGACAACTCCTTGAACATGGCTTCGGCTTCGGCGTCGTTCGGATTGCGGTCCGGATGATATTTCATCGCCAGTTTGCGGTACGACTTCTTCAGCTCCGCCGCGTCCGCATCGCGGGTAACGCCCAATGTCTCGTAGTAATCTCGTTTGGCCATTATACCCTCAACGTCCGGCAACGCTGCGCCCGCGACACGGGATCACCGCACGGGATCATCGGCGGCAGTATCGGAAAAATCTGCATGGATTGCGTCACCGCCGGGAGCGGATTAATCGGGACGCTGAGTCTTGTCTTCCTCGTCGAGCTCTTCAAACTCGGCGTCGACAACATTGTCGGGCTGGGGCGCGTCTTCGTCGCCGGCCGGGCCATCTCCGCCCGGTCCCATACCTTCCATACCTTCCATGCCTTCCGGCATGCCGCCCTCGGGACCGGCGCTGTCTTTGTAGACGGCCTCACCGAGTTTCATCGAAGCCTGACCGAGTTTCTCCATCTTGGCGCCAATCTCGGCCGCATCTTCGCTCGCCAGCGCGCCGCGCACTTCCTCGATTTCAGCCTCGATCATAGCTTTTTCTTCATCGCCGACCTTGTCGCCATGCTCTTCGAGCATTTTTTCGACACTGTGCACCATGGCTTCGGCGTGATTGCGCGCCTCGACCAACTCCTTGCGCTTTTTATCCTCTTCGGCGTGGGTCTCCGCGTCATGTACCATGCGGTCGATCTCGCTATCGTCGAGTCCGCCCGATGCCTGGATGCGAATCTGCTGTTCCTTGTTGGTCGCCTTGTCCTTGGCCGAAACATTGACAATGCCATTGGCGTCAATATCGAAGGTCACTTCGATTTGCGGCAGGCCGCGCGGCGCCGGTGGAATTCCGACCAGATCAAACTGACCGAGCATCTTATTGTCCGCCGCCATCTCGCGTTCACCCTGGAAAACACGAATGGTCACCGCCGACTGGCTGTCCTCAGCGGTGGAGAAGACCTGGCTCTTTTTGGTCGGGATGGTGGTGTTGCGATCGATCAATCGGGTGAACACGCCGCCCAGTGTTTCGATACCGAGCGAGAGCGGTGTCACGTCGAGCAACAACACATCCTTGACATCGCCCTGCAGAACACCGGCCTGAATTGCCGCACCGATGGCCACGACCTCGTCCGGATTGACGCCCTTGTTGGGCTCGCGGCCGAAGAAATTTTTCACCGTCTCGATCACTTTCGGCATGCGGGTCATGCCGCCAACGAGAATAACCTCGTCGATTTCGCCCGGCGAAAGGCCGGCATCCTTGAGCGCCGCCTTACACGGATCGATGGTGCGGTTGATGAGGTCCTCGACGATCGCCTCGAGCTTGGCCCGCGTTACCTTCATGGTCAGATGTTTGGGGCCATTTGAATCGGCGGTGATGAAAGGCAGATTGATTTCCGTCTGCACCGCGCTCGACAATTCGATCTTGGCTTTCTCGGCGGCTTCCTTGAGACGCTGCAAAGCGAGTTTGTCCTCGCGCAGATCGATGCCGTGTTCCTTTTTGAACTCATCCGCGAGATAGGAGAGCAGGCGAATATCGAAATCTTCGCCGCCGAGGAAAGTATCGCCATTGGTCGATTTGACCTCGAACACGCCGTCGCCGATTTCAAGCACGGAGACATCGAACGTGCCGCCACCGAGATCGAACACGGCGATGGTGCCGCTTTCCTTACGGTCGAGCCCATACGCGAGCGCCGCTGCCGTCGGCTCGTTGATGATGCGCAGCACTTCAAGCCCGGCGATCTGGCCGGCGTCCTTGGTCGCCTGGCGCTGTGAATCGTTGAAATAGGCCGGCACGGTGATCACCGCCTGCTCGACATTCTCGCCCAAATGGGATTCGACCGCCTCTTTCATCTTTTGCAGGATGAAGGCACTGATCTGGCTCGGCGAATAATTTTCGCCGCGCGCCGTAATCCAGGCATCGGAATTGTCATGCTCTGTGATCGAATAGGGCACCATCTTGATGTCTTTTTGCGTCATCGGATCCTTGTAGGAACGTCCGATCAGACGCTTGATGGCGAAAATCGTGTTTTCCGGATTGGTCACGCCCTGGCGTTTGGCCGATTGACCGACCAGTCGCTCGCCATCCTCGGCGAATGCAACGATCGAGGGCGTGGTGCGCCCACCCTCCGAATTTTCGATCACGCGGGGCTCCGAGCCCTCCATGATCGCCACACAAGAATTGGTCGTGCCGAGATCGATTCCGATAACTTTGCTC
>JAPYQV010000341.1 GCA_029937205.1 Alphaproteobacteria bacterium | reverse complement strand
GTCCTTGGCCTCGACGCTTAAGCGGAACCGGACGGCAACATGGCGCGCAAATTTACCGACGATCAACTTGTTATCGCCAGCCACAATGCCGGAAAAGTGCGCGAAATGATCGAACTGATGGCGCCCTATGGCGTCACCGTTCGCACCGCTGAAGCGCTTGGCCTGGCCGAGCCGGAGGAAATCGGAACGACGTTCCGCGCCAATGCTGAGCTTAAAGCGCGCGCGTCGGCACTCGGCGCCAAGCTACCGGCCTTTGCCGATGATTCGGGCCTGGTGGTGCCGGCCCTGAACGGCGATCCGGGAATCTATTCCGCCCGCTGGGCCGGCGGCTCGCGGGATTTCGGCGCCGCCATGACGCTGGTCGAGGAAGCGCTCAAGAAAAGTGAAACCCCGCCCGATGGCGCCGATGCCTATTTCGTCTCCGCCCTTTGTCTGTGCTGGCCGGACGGCCACTGTGAAAATTTCGAAGGCGAGGTGCACGGCACTTTGTCGTTTCCGCCGCGCGGCGGGAACGGTTTTGGCTACGACCCCATCTTCGTCCCGACCGGCCACCGGGTGACCTTCGGCGAAATGCCGGCACAGGAAAAACACGGCCTCAGCCATCGTGCGCGAGCCTTCGAAAAACTCGTCGCCGCCTGCTTACCAAGCGATGGCTAAAGATCAAAACGAGGCTTTGGCGGTCTACGTCCATTGGCCGTTTTGTCTCTCCAAGTGCCCTTATTGCGATTTTAATTCACATGTCCGCGACAGTGTGGACGATGGGCGCTGGCGCCGCGCGCTGTGCACCGAGATAGATTATTGGGCCGAACAGACACCGGCGCGTTCGGTCGGCAGTGTATTTTTCGGCGGCGGCACACCATCGCTGATGGCGCCTGAGACCGTGGCCGCGGTGATCGAGCGGATCGGCAAACATTGGCATCTCGACGACGCGGTGGAAATCACTCTGGAAGCCAACCCCACATCCGTCGAAGCGGGCCGGTTTGCCGCCTTCCGCGAAGCCGGCGTTAACCGGCTGTCGCTCGGCATTCAGGCATTGGACGATGCGGCGCTGCGTTTTCTCGGGCGCCAGCACGATGCCGTCGAAGCGCGCGCCGCGCTCGACATTGCGCGCCGAACCTTTGCGCGGTTCTCGTTCGATCTGATCTATGCCCGCCCGGATCAAACGGTTGCCGCGTGGCGGCAGGAGTTGGGCGCGGCGCTGGATATGGCGGCGGGCCATATCTCGCTCTACCAACTCACCATCGAAAAGGGCACGCCGTTCTATACCCGCCAGCGTGACGGTGAGATAAGCCCGCCCGGCGAAGCGCTTGCCGCCGACCTCTATGACGTCACCAATACGCTCAGCGCCAAGGCCGGCTACAGCGCCTACGAAGTATCCAACTATGCCCGGCCGGACCATGCCTGCCGCCACAATCTCGCCTATTGGCGCTATCAGGATTATGCCGGCATCGGCCCCGGCGCCCATGGCCGCCTGCAGACGGCTCGCCAGGGCGCGCGCGCCTTACGCCAGCACGCCAAGCCGGAAACATGGCTGCAAGCGGTCGAGCGTTCCGGTCATGGCAATGCCGAAGCGCGCACCTTGGCACCGGCGGAACGGGCGGAGGAAATGTTGATGATGGGGTTACGCCTGCAAGATGGTGTGGATCTGGCTCGGCTGGCCGAGCGCACCAGCCTGAGCCTGGCGCAGGCGGTTCGTCCGGGCGCGCTCAATCGCCTGACGGATGGCGGATTCCTGATACAGGACGCGCACCACCTGCGCACGACGCTGAAAGGGCGCGCCGTGCTCAATAGCGTGTTGGCGGAGCTTCTCGGCTGACGTTTTTATTGCGCCGGCGTTGCGGCAAAGCGGTCGGGCGGCGGGCTGACGACAATCAGCTCGGCACGGCCGGCGATTTCCAGCACCGCCAAACCACGCTCCGGCAGGCCATCCGGAGAAAAGCGAAAGATGCCGTCGGCACCGAGGAAACCGCGCGAGCTCGCCAGAGCGTCGGCATCGAACGCTGCGCTGCCGCGCGCGCCAGCGTCACGGCGTGCCAAGGCCGCCGCCAAGGCCGTGGCGTCATAGGCCAGTGTGGCGATCCGGTGCGGCGCGTAACCGTATATTTTTTCGAAGCGGCCAACGAAATCGGCGCGCGCCTCGGGTGGCGGGCCGACATACCAACCGCCAACCAGGGTCGGCTCGCTGAGGGTTTCAGGATTGTCCCAAAGGCCAGTTCCGAGGAAGCGCACCTTGGCCGGGTCGATATCATAGTACGGCAAAAGTGGAACCACCCGGTTGAGGCTCTCGCCGCCATCGGGCAGCAACAAGGCATCGAAGGGAGCCTCGCCGAGCGTGTCCAAGCCTTTGAGACGGCGCAGCGCGCGCCGGGATATTTCGTCGTCACGCCCGGCAAGCGCCGCCCGTTCCGCTTTCAATGCGCCGCGCCGGCGGTCGTAATTTGCCAAATCACGCACCACCTCATCGGCATCAGAGAGATCGAGCATATAGAAGGAAACGCGGGCAAATTCCCCGCCCACGGCCTCGACCGCGACCCGCATCTGGCGCGCCACGACGCTGCCATAGGCAGACCCCGGTGCCAATACCGCGAAGCGCCGGAGGCCGCTCTCATAGGCGAATCCGACCAGCCGCTCGATCTGTTGGCGCGAGGTATGGCCGAGCAGATAGACGCCGTCTCCGGCCACTTCGGTATCGGTAGAAAAGGCCACTACATTTGCCCCGGCGACACGCGCGGTCGGCGTTACCGCGCGCACCTCCTCACTCAGCAATGGGCCGAGCAGAAGCGTCGCGCCATCCGCCAGCAGGCCCTCGGCGGCACGCAGAGCGCCGGCGGCAGTACCGCCGGTATCGCGCGGCTTTAGAACAAAGCGCGTATCGGCAACATCGAACAGGGCCAATTGTGCCGCATCCAGGAGCGCCGCCCCCTCGCGCGCCAAGGGGCCGGTTAAGGGCAGCAATAGCCCGACCTTGACGCTGGCGGTTTTACTCGGCGGTGCCTGCTCGAGCTCGGCCTCCACGGCGTCGGTCAATTCCGCGAGCGCAATTTCATCACTGGCGCTGACGGGATCTTCAGCGGGCGGCGGCGAATCCGGCGCTTCAGCTTTCTCGGGCTCATTTTCCAGGGCGCGCGGCGTCTCGGCCACAGCTTCCTCTACACTCGCGGATTGCGCGTCCGCTGCCGGGGTTTTGTCCTCGCCGCGGCGTGAGGGTATACTCGGCGCCTGACAGGCGGCGATCAGAACAGAGAGGGCGATCAGGAGGGCGCTAAAACGCGCTCGATTCCCCACAGATGAATACTCCCGCAATACATTTGCCTTAACCGGCAGCAGCCTAATTGAGGCGGCCATGCGAAGTAAACCGACATCGAAACCACGCCCAGGGCTCTATATCGTCGCCACGCCGATCGGCAACATGGACGATATAACACTGCGCGCCCTCGATTTGCTGGCTGGGGTAGACCGAATCGCCTGCGAGGATACGCGCCACACCCGCCGGCTGCTGGAACGCCACGGCATCGAGACGCGCCTGCTGCCCTATCATGAACATAATGCGGAACATATGCGCCCGGCCATTATGGCGCGCCTGACGCACGGCGAATCCCTCGCCCTGGTTTCGGACGCCGGCACGCCGCTTATTTCGGACCCGGGATACAAGCTGGTGCGCAAAGCCATTGCGTCCGGCATATACGTAACGGCGCTGCCGGGCCCGAGCGCCGCGCTGATGGCCCTGACCTTGTCCGGCCTGCCAAGCGACAAATTCATGTATGCCGGATTCTTACCGCCTAAATCCGGCGCGCGACGCAAGGCGTTGGGCAAACTGGCGGTGATCGATGCGACCCTGATCCTTTTTGAATCGCCGCGCCGGCTGGCCGCCAGCCTCGCCGATATGGTTGATACG
>JAPYQV010000340.1 GCA_029937205.1 Alphaproteobacteria bacterium | reverse complement strand
AGCGAATGGCCGAAGCGCGTCGGCAGGAATTGCTGGCCCAGGCCAAGGATACCCATGCCACTTTGCTGGAGAAGTCGCCCACCAGTTTGAAGATTACGTTCCGTCAACTGACGCAATATAACGATCTTGATTTCGAGGCGGCGATGGAAGTCGAATACCGCATGGCGATCCGCTGCAATTTTTCCAACGAGTTTTACGAAGGCATCCGCGCCCAGATCATCGACAAGGACCGCCAGCCGAAATGGCAGCCGGCGCGTCTTGAGGATGTCGGCGAGGATCTCATCGAGAGCTATTTCCGGGCGCCCGACAGTGGCGACATGACATTCGTTTAGGAGAGAAAAGAATGGTGTATAAGGGAGAAAAGAATGGCTGAAATCGGCTTTATCGGCGCCGGCAATATGGGCGGGCCGATGCTCGCCAATATGATCAAAGCGGGCCACGCGGTGAGCGCATTCGATCTTTCTGAGGCGGCGCTTGATGCGGCGCGGGAAGCCGGTGCGGCGTTGGCGGAATCGCCCGGCGATGCGGCGGCGGGGCGCGATGCGGTGATCACCATGCTGCCGGCCGGCGCCCATGTGCGCGACGTTTATATGGGTGACGATGGGATATTGGCGCGCGTGGCTGAGGGCACGCTGTTGATCGATTGCTCGACCATCGATGTCACCACCGCGCGCGAGGTCTCGGAAGCGGCGGCGGCGCGCGGCCTCGAGATGCTCGACGCGCCGGTTTCGGGCGGCGTCGCCGGGGCGGCGTCGGGCGCGCTGACATTTATGGTCGGCGGCACGGAGAGTGCCTTCGCCCGCGCCGAACCTATTCTAGAGCCGATGGCCAAGGCGGTCGTCCATGCCGGCCCGTCGGGCAACGGCCAGGCGGCCAAGGTGTGCAACAATATGATGCTCGCGGCCAGCATGATCGTCACCTCGGAAGCGTTCGCGCTCGCCGATCGCCTCGGGCTCGAGCGCCAGACCATGTTCGATATCGTCTCGACCGCGACCGGCCAGTGTTGGGCGCTGACGAGCTATTGCCCGGTGCCGGGGCCGGTGCCGGCATCGCCGGCCAACCGCGATTATCAGCCCGGATTTACGGCGGCGATGATGAACAAGGATCTCAAGCTCGCTCAACAGGCGGCGCAAGCGGTCGGTGCGGTGACACCGATCGGCGCCGAAGCGGCGCGGCTCTATGACGAGTTTTGTAGCGCCGGCAACGAAGCGCTCGATTTCTCGGGCATCTTCAAACTGGTCGACAAGGGGCGTTAGTCCGCGTCGAACAAAGAAAGTTGGCCGTCTTTTAGCGCCTCGTCGGCGACCAGGCTGCCGTCGCCCCGGATGTGCAGAAGCGCCACGCCCGCCGCGATGAGCGGTTGTCCGAGCAATTGTGTGCGGTGACAGCTGAGCGGGTTTTCCTCGGCGCACATGATTGCCGGGCGGGTCGTTTCCGCCAATGCGGACAATTCGCGAATTCGCGCGCGGAACCCATCCGAATTTTTGTTGCGGTCCGTCTTGCCGCCCAATTCCTTGCCGAACCCGAGATACGTGATGCCGGCTGCCTCTAACGAATTCCGCAGGGGCTCGCGGTTGAAATGCGGCAGCCGGCGCGAGGACGGCCACGAACGCACATCTATGACAGTCTCGATTTGATGGCTGATCAGCAGGCCAATGAATGTCTCGATGGGGTGATTGGAGTGGCCGATGCTGTGGAGAATGGGCGCGGTGCTCATGACACGATCATAAACTGTGATCACAAGACTTCCCAGCCACTCTTATCGGCGCTAGATTGCTCCCCTTCAGCCCGGAGGAAACGAAATGGCCGTGAACAAGGAAATTCTCAAAACCACCTGCCCGCGCGATTGTTACGACGCCTGTGGCATCGAAGTGCTGCGCGAGAACGGCAAGATTATTTCCGTGCGCGGCGACAAGGATCATTTCGTTAGCCGCGGCAAGCTGTGCGCCAAATGCCAAATATTCTATAACGGCGTGGTTCTCGACGAGGGCGTGCGCCTGACGCAACCGCTCCGGCGCGTCGGCGCCAAGGGCGAGGGGCGTTTCGAGCCGGTTTCGTGGGACACCGCGATGTCCGAGATCGCCGCCCGTTTCGGCCATATCGTCGAGGCAAACGGGCCTGAGAACATTCTCCACGCCCATTACACCGGTACCTGCTCGCTGATCGCCAACAATTTCCCGATGCGCTTCCTCTCCCGCCTCGGCGCGCGCGAGGTCGAGCCGGATACGGTGTGCAACATGGCCGGCCATGTGGCGCTCGGCTATATGTTGGGGACCTCCGTGCACGGCTTCGATCCGCGCACTGTCAAGGACAGCAAATGTGTTCTGGTCTGGGGCGCCAATCCCTCGGCCAGTGCGCCGCACGCCCATAGCCATTGGCTGCCTGAGGCGCCGTGCTCGGTGATCGTCGTCGATCCGGTGCGCCATGCCACGGCGGAAGCGGCGGATATGCATTTACAGCTTTTCCCCGGCAGCGATGCGGCGTTGGCGTTTGCGATGATGCATGTGCTCAAGCGCGAAAACCTCATCGACCGCGAATTCCTTGCCGCCCACACCATCGGTTGGGACGAGCTCGAACCCGTGCTCGAGAATTGCACGCCGGAATGGGGCGCGGCGGAAACCGGTGTACCCGCCGCCGATATCGTGCAGGCGGCCAAGCTATATGGCGCCGGACCGGCGCTGCTCTGGCTCGGTCAGGGCCTGCAGCGTCAACCCATGGGCGGCAATATCATCCGCGCCTGCGCCACATTACCGGCGATTTGCGGCAACTATGCCAAGCCCGGCGCTGGCCTGCTTTATCTGAATGGCGGCGGGCAAAAAGGCGTCGACGGCGATTATCTCGTCGCGCCGCATCTCAGCAACAGCCCCGATACGCTGAGCCAGATGGATATGGCGGCATACCTTGAGAGTGCCGAGAATGCGCGTGCTTTTCTCTGTTGGAACATTAATCCAGTCGCTTCAAGCCCGGAGCAGACGCGCCTGATGAACGCCATGTCGCGCGACGACCTGTTCACGGTGGTGCTCGATATCTTCGCCACCGATACCACGGATTTTGCCGATTACGTTCTCCCCGCCGCCTCGTTCCTGGAGTTCGACGATCTGGTGTCGGGCTATTTCAATATGTCGTTCTCGGCTCAGGCCAAGGTCGCGGAACCGATGGGCGAGGCCTTGCCGAATCAGGAAATTTTCCGCCGGCTGGCGCGCGCCATGGGCTTTACCGAGCCGGAGCTTCAGGAAAGCGATGCCGATATCATCGATACAATTATGAAGGGCGTCGGCACGGCGGGTGGCTTTGAGGCGCTGAAGGCCAGCGGCACGTTGTTCCCCAACCCCGAGCCGCAAATGCAGTTCGCCGGGTATAAATTCCTGACCGACAGCGGCAAGGTCGAAATCGCCAGCGCCGCGGCGGAAGCGGACGGCCATCCTCGTCTGCCGCAATCGAGCTCGGATACGCGGCCCGGCGGCGGGCGCCTACGCCTGATTTCACCCGCGTCGGAATGGCTAATGAACGATTCCTACGCCAACGACCCGAAAGTCGAAAAGCAGCTCGGCGCGGCAACGGTGACGATAAATCCGCGCGATGCCGAAGCGCATGGTCTTGCCGCCGGCTCCAGGGTGCGGCTGTCCAACGGCACCGGTAGTTTGGAACTGGACGTGGTGGTTTCTGATCGTGTGGCACCGGGTGTCGCCATGAGCCCCAAGGGCCGCTGGCCACGCCGCGCCGGCAAAGAACGGGCCAATGTGAATACGCTCAATCCGGGTCAAAAAACAGACATGGGCGAAAGCTCGGCCGTGCACGGCGTCGAAGTGGAGATTGCCGCGATTTAAGACGGAAATGTCTAGCGCAATTCGGCGACCTGTTCGGCGCTCAACAGGCGGACATTGCAGCCGCGCAGCAGGAGGTGGAG
>JAPYQV010000339.1 GCA_029937205.1 Alphaproteobacteria bacterium | reverse complement strand
TCCAAGAATTTACAGGTGCCAAAGAGGATATGGTCGGCATAGAGCGGCTTCGAGCCGGCGAGATAGGGTGATTCCGCCAGGGCCTGGCGTGCCGGTTCCAGCATTGCGCGGAAGGCCGCAATTTTTTCTTCGCTGGTATCACAGAATTCTTCCAGCGTCATACCGAAGCGCTTCTCGCGCGAAGCACGAAAATAGGGCTGATCCACGGCCTCGATAGCGCGGTCGTGAATGTCGCTGAGAACGAGGCGGATCATCTTTGGATGAACGGTGCTATCGACCCAGGCATTGACGAATTGCGCGCCGGCGCGCCCGGCCTCGCCGCCGAACAGGCTCGGCCTGTCGGGATAGGCGCCTTCGAGATAATCGGCGATGGTCCAGGAATCACAGATCACCTGGCCGTTATCCTCGAGCACCGGCACCAGCTTTTGACCGCTGAAGGAGATCTTGTCCTTTTGCCCGAACTGTACCGGCACATATTCCACTTCCAGCTCCTTATGGGCGAGCGCCATGCGGGCGCGCCAGCAAAATGGGCTCAGCCGTTTATTCTGTTGTCCCTGCAATTCGTAAAGCTTGCGTTCCATACGCGCCTCCCCGCTTTCCACCTAAGGCGCCATGACTATAATCCGGCAACGCCGATTTAGTAATATCAGGAGAGATATAGTGAAAGCCATTGTCCACCAGGGTGAGGGCCTCGACGGCGCCTCATATCGCGATATGGAACGGCCCGGGATTGAGCCCGGGCAGGTTTGCGTCAAGCTCAAGGCGGCAGCGCTCAATCACCGCGATATTTGGACCTGCAACCGCGCCGAGCCGGGCGCATCGCCGGTGATCCTCGGCTCGGACGGCACCGGTATCGTCTCCGAACTTGGCGCCGGTGTTGACGATCTTGCCGTTGGCGATGAAGTCGTCATCAATTCGAGCCAGGATTGGGCAAGCCGCAGCGAGGTGCCGCTCGGTGAGTATGGTGTCGGCTACAAAATCCTCGGCTTTCCCGACCACGGTACCTTCGCCGAATATATCGTCATCGGCCGCCAACAGGTGGAACCCAAGCCGGCCTTTCTCGATTGGCGCGAGGCCGCCGCATTTTGCCTGGTCGGTATCACCACCTACCGCGCTCTCTTTAGCGAAGGCCGCCTGAAGGCGGGCCAGACCGTCGCCATCCCCGGCATCGGCGGCGGCGCCGCGACCCAGGCGTTACTGTTCGCCAAAGCGGCCGGCGCTAAAGTGGTTATCACCTCACGTAGCGAAGAGAAGCTCAGCAAGGCGCGCGAACTTGGCGCGAATTTAGCCGTTAAGAGCGACGGCGATTGGGGCCAGGCGGTGCGCGATTTCACCGCCGGGCGCGGCGCCGATATCGTCATCGAGACCGTCGGCGAGGCAACCTGGAAAAATTCTCTGGCGGCGCTCGCCAATGGCGGCCGCCTGGTGGTGTTCGGCGGCACAAGCGGCGGCACGGTCGAGATCGACCTCGGCAGCCTGTATCTCCACTGGCAGAGCATCATCGGCACCACCATGGGCAGCCGCGAGGAATTCCGCGACATGCTGGCCTTTACAGAAGCCCACCAAATCCACCCAATCATTGATCGTAGCTTCCCGCTTTCAGAGGGTGTCGAGGCCATGCGCTACCTCGACAGCGCCGGCCAGATGGGCAATGTGGTGTTGGAGATCGATACTTGAGGCCCTATCGCGCCGACATAATCGGCAGCATGTTGCGTCCCGATTATTTGCTCCAGGCACGGGAGGCGCATGCCACCGGCGAAATGGCCAATGCCGCCTTTAAACGCATTGAGGACCGGGCGGTCGATCATTGCATCGCCATTCAGGAAGGCTGCGGTGTGGATATCGTCGCCGATGGCGAGATGCGGCGGAATGTCTTTGCCAGTCAGTTGGCCGAAGCGTCGGTCGGTTTTCGCGCCATTGAGGGCAATACGGTCGACTGGTTCACCATGGACGGTGAGGTCGATTCCAGTCCGGTGACGGTTGGCCTGGTCGAGCGGATACGCATGAAGCGCAATCTATCGGCAGAGGAGTTCGTTTATTTACGCGCCGGCACCAGCCTAGCCACCAAAATGACCCTGCCGAGCCCGACCATGTATGCCTATTTCTGGGTGCCCGGTGTCTCCGGAGCGGCCTACCCGACCGTCGAGGACTATATGGCGCACGTCACCGAAATTCTCGCCGATGAAGTGGCGGAACTGGTGCGCCTCGGTTGCCCCTATATCCAGTTCGACGCGCCGGAATTCGGCATGCTGCTCGATGATCATCAGAAGGAATGGTTTCGCGCCAAGGGATTTCGGCCCGAATATATGGTGCATGACGGCATCGACATGCTGAACGGCATCATCGACCAATATCCGAATACGATCTTCGGCCTGCATATCTGCCGCGGCAACGATGCCAACCGTTACATGGCGGCGGGCGGTTACGGCTAATTTGCCAAGGACCTGTTCGCCCGCACCCACGCCCAGCGGCTGTTGCTCGAATTCGACGACGAGCGCTCGGGCGATTTCGCCCCACTGGCCGAAGTGCCGGACGATAAGTTTGTTGTTCTCGGCCTGATCACGACAAAATTCCCGCGCCGGGAAACAGAGGAAGAGATCAAAACCCGTGTCGGCGAAGCGGCGCGCTATGTTGCCATGGAGCGTCTCGCGCTCAGCACCCAATGCGGCTTTGCCTCGGTCGCCAAGGGCAACAATCTCAGTTTCGAATTGCAGGAAACAAAACTCAGCCTCGTCGCCCGCGCCGCCCGCGCGCTGTGGCCGGATTGAGACATTGTTAAATGCGGGCGATATCGCCCGACGCTAAAACCGGCTGATATCGAACGCCTCGATCGGGGTTTTGGTTTCGCCGTCGAGCAACAGTTCCGACATCACCGCGCCGACGCCGGGGCCGAGGCAAAAGCCGTGCCCACTGAAGCCGAAGGCGTGCATCACGCCGGGCGTGGTGCGGCTTGGCCCGAGCACCGGCAGGTGATCCGGCGTGCAGCCTTCGACGCCCGACCACAGACGGATGATGTTCACATCGGCCATGCGCGGGATCACCCGGGCGGTGCGCTGCAGGGTGCAGAGAGTCTCCTCGGTGATGGCGTGGCCAAAGCCCTCGTCAAGATTGGCCGTGCCGCTGCGCCCGCCGAAGATAAGATTGCCGCGCGGAATTTGCCGTACATAAACATCGCCGCCGACCACACCCATTGCCGGTTCCATGAAATAGGGCACCGGTTCCGTCACCACCATCTGCGGCATCATCGGCCACAGATCAACTGTCTCACCGAGCCAGCCTGCCACTCGCGCGCCCCAGGCGCCGGCGGCATTGACGACCTGTCGGGCGCGCACTTCTAAGCCATTCTCGCTGCGCAGCAAAAATCCATCGCCGTCTTTCTCCAACGACGCCACCGGTTCGTCCTCGTGGATATCCGCGCCGGCGCGACGTGCGGCGTGGGCAAATGACGGGCCGAGCAGGCGCGGATTGGCCTGGCCGTCGGTCGGGCACCAGGCGGCACCGTATGCGACCTCGCTGAACCACGGATAGCGCGCCAACAGCGCGTTGCGGCTGATCATCTCGACCTCGCAACCATAGGCCGCCTGGGCCTCGGCATGAGCCGCCATGGCGACCATGTCTTCTTCATTGCGCGCCACCTTGAGATGGCCGGTCATGGCGTATTCGCAGTCATTGCCGACCAGCTCGGGCAGATTGTGCCAAATTTCGATGGAGCGGGTCGCCAGCGCCAATTCCTCCACCGCCCGACCATTGCGCCTGACGCCGCCGAAATTCACGCCGCTCGCCGCCGCGCCGGGCTGACGCTTTTCCAACAGCACCACCGGCACGCCTCTGAGCGCCACATGCAATGCGGTCGAGCAGCCGGCGATACCGCCGCCGATAATGGCAATTTCTGTTTCTATCGGTTTCATAT
>JAPYQV010000338.1 GCA_029937205.1 Alphaproteobacteria bacterium | reverse complement strand
CTTGAAGATATTCGGCGACACGGTAAATGCTATGGCAGCGCGCCAAGCGCTGCGCTGGGTCGTTGTCCCGGCCATGCCCGCGCTCCGGCCGGAAATTGAGGCCGCTGTGGCGCAGTGGAACGTCAAATCGATTATCGTCGATGGCAGTGTGCAGAAATCTAAATATGACGCATTGGCGGCAAGTGACGGCGCTCTGACGTCATCCGGCACGGCAACATTGGAATTGGCAATATTGGGTGTGCCGATGGTGGTGGCCTATCGCGCAAACCCGATTACGATTGCCTTGGCGCGGCGGATCGTGAAAGTGCCGCACATCGCTCTCGCGAATATTGTCGCCGGACGTCGAGCCGCGCCTGAATTTCTTCAGGAGAAATGCACCACCAACCATCTGGTGCCTGCAGTCGAGAACATATTGCTTGACGCAACAGTACGCCGTGATCAAATCGAATGCTTTCGAAGCGTGTCACAACAACTGGGCGTCGGCGGTTCACCACCCAGCATTTTGGCCGCTGAGGCGGTCTTGCGGGTCGTCAAGGAATACCAATCGAACAAGGAGAGTTAATGATGGGCGACAACGGCTCAGGAGCGCGAATGCTTCACACCATGATCCGGGTGAAAGACCTGGACAGCTCGATCGATTTCTATACGCGATTGCTCGACATGAACCTGCTGCGGCGCACGGATTATGAGGGCGGGAAATTCACCCTGGCCTTTGTCGGCTATGGCAACGAGAAATCCAATGCGGTGATTGAATTGACCCATAATTGGGATCAGGACGAAGCCTATGATTTGGGCAACGGATTCGGTCATGTCGCCATAGGTGTGCCGGATATTTACGGTACGTGCGAAAAATTGGAAGCGGAAGGCGTGAATATTCCCCGCCTGCCGGGGCCGATGATGCACGGCACCACGGTCATCGCTTTTGTCGATGACCCCGATGGCTACAAGATCGAATTAATTGAGTCGAGCTGAGGTTTCGGCGCTACAGCAGCAGCGAAACGGCGACAAAAGCAAAGCCGCCGATCCCCATACCGACCACTGCCCAGGCGCGCGCGCCGCGCCATGCCGGCGGCTTGTTGTCGTTGGCCGGCCAGGCGTGACTGGAATAGCGCGCGGCGCGTGAAGGATTGCCAGCCTGCGTGCGCGAGCGCAGCCGGCTTGTCTTGACGGGTTTGCGGCTAATTTTCTTTCGAGCGCCCCCGACCATATTTATCCCCGTTGACCGATCGGGACATACTCGCGCTGCTTCTCGCCGGTGTAGAGCTGCCGCGGCCGGCCAATCTTCTGGTGCGGATCTTCGATCATCTCGTTCCATTGCGCAATCCAGCCCACCGTGCGCGCCAAGGCAAATATAACCGTGAAGAGATGCGTCGGGATACCGAGCGCCTGCAAAATGATGCCGGAATAGAAATCCACGTTGGGATACAGTTTGCGCTCGACGAAATACTCATCCTCCAGCGCAATCCGTTCCAACTCGCGTGCGATGTTGAGCATTTCATTGTCCAGGCCCAAATCGTCGAGCACTTCGTGGCAGGTGGCGTGCAGCACTTTGGCGCGCGGGTCATAATTTTTATAAACCCGGTGACCAAAACCCATCAGGCGGAAGGGATCGTCTTTATCCTTGGCACGGGCAACGCATTCGGGAATGCGATCGACGTTGCCAATTTCATTGAGCATCAATACGACAGCCTCGTTGGCACCGCCATGGGCGGGTCCCCACAATGTTGCGATGCCGGCCGCAATACAGGCATAAGGATTGGCGCCGGAAGACCCGGCAAGACGAACCGTCGATGTGGAGGCATTCTGCTCGTGATCGGCATGCAAAATGAGAATGCGGTCCATGGCTTTCGCCTGAATAGGATTAATCTCATAGTCCTGAGTTGGCACCGCGAACAACATATGGAGGAAGTTCTCGGAATAATTCAGATCGTTGCGCGGATACACAAAGGGCTGGCCGATGGCGTATTTATGGGCCATTGCGGCGATAGTAGGCATCTTTGCGATGAGGCGGTGCGAGGCAATCATCCGCTGGTGCGGATCCTGAATATCCGTGGTGTCGTGATAGAACGCGGCAAGCGCACCGACAACACCGATCATCACCGCCATGGGGTGGGAATCACGGCGGAAGCCGCGAAACAGATAATTGATTTGCTCCTGCACCATGGTGTGCTGGGTAATCGTATTGTCGAAATCTTTCTTCTGTTGTGGGCTCGGCAACTCGCCATAGAGGAGCAGATAGGAGACTTCGAGAAAGTCGCTGTTTTCCGCCAGCTCATCGATCGGGTAGCCGCGATGCAGCAGGATGCCCTTGTCGCCGTCGATATAGGTGATTTTGGATTCGCACGATCCGGTTGACGTGAAGCCGGGGTCATAGGTGAAGTTGCCCGTGGCGCCATAGAGGCTTCGAACATCAATAACGGATGGACCGAGGCTTCCCGAAATAATGGGAAGGTCGATGGACATGCCGGTCGCATCGTTGGTTAAGGAATAGGTCGCGTTATCGGGGGACGAGTCCGGCTGTGCATCGGCGGTCATAAATTATCCTTATCATAGAACGGACATTCGGCGGCGCCACGGCGAAATCGGCGCTCGGAATTAAGCTTGTCCACGGCCCGCGATGATAGGCCCGAAGGCCTAATTTATCAATTGTCGGAAGTCGGCACGGGCGCATCGCCTGTGCCGTCCCTAAGGCGATCGAGGGATTCTTCGCGTCCAAGTGAAAATAAAACTTCAAATATACCCGGTGAAGCTGTTGATCCCGTTAGCATAGCTCTTAAAGATTGAGCAATTTTACCAACTTTCAATGATTTTTTATCGGCAAATCCACGTATTAACGTTTCCAGGCCCTCTATGTCCCATGACTCCGCACGTTCCAATTCGATCAGCAAACTCGAAATTATCGCTTTGCTGTCGGAATTGATCAACTTGGCGGCTTTTTTATCGATGGGAAGGGGACGTTGAAGGAATAAAAATAACGCCTTTTCAGCCATTTCCACGAGACTGTTCGCGCGCGGTTTTAAGCTCGGCAGTAAATTTTCCAGGCGTGAATGTGAGGCGAGTTCGAGGTCATGATCAAGAAGTTTGGTCAAATATGGCTGCAGGTCGGCGATCAATCTGCTGTCATCGGCGTGGCGAATATAGTGGCCGTTGAGGTTTGTCAGCTTATCCATATCGAAGCGCGCCGGAGAGCGGCCGACGGACGCAAGGTCAAACCATGCAATGGCTTGTTCACGCGAGATTGTCTCATCGTCGCCATGGCTCCATCCCAAGCGAAGAAGATAGTTGCACATGGCTTCGGCAAGAATGCCCATGTCCGCATAGGCGCCGACGGCCAGCGCGCCGTGCCGCTTTGAAAGCTTGGCCCCGTCGGATCCGTGGATGAGGGGAATATGCGCATAGCGCGGCGCCTCCCAACCAAGCGCCATAAAAAGCTGGGTTTGGCGCGCCGCATTGGTGAGGTGGTCGTCGCCCCGTATGGCGTGGCTCACCTGCATGTCATGGTCATCGACGACGACCGACAGCATATAGGTCGGCGTGCCATCGGAGCGCAGCAGGATCATGTCGTCGAGTTGTTCGTTTGCCGTGCGCACCGAGCCCTGCACCAGATCATCGATCACCGTCTCACCTTCGAGCGGCGCTTTGAAGCGGATGACCGGCGCCACATCCTTGGGTGCTTCGCCCGGGTCGCGCTCGCGCCAACGCCCGTCATATCGCATCGACCGGCCTTCAGCGCGTGCCGTCGCGCGCATCTCGCTCAGTTCTTCGGGCGTGCACCAACAGTGATAGGCCTTTCCGTCCGCCAGCAATTGATCGGCCAGCGCCGCGTGGCGCGCCGCGCCTTCGGACTGCATGACCACATCATCGTCATGTGCGAGGCCAAGCCAATTCAGGCCGTCGAATATGGCCTGTACCGCTT
>JAPYQV010000002.1 GCA_029937205.1 Alphaproteobacteria bacterium | reverse complement strand
GCACAAAGGCGCTGCCGTAACGCTGAATGCCACGCCGATCGGCCAGCGCCTGGCTCACCGCTTCGCCGAGCGCAATCCCGGTATCCTCGGTGGTGTGGTGGAACGTTACGTCCAGGTCACCCTCGGCCTTCAGCGTGATATCGATCAGGCTGTGGCGCGACAATTGCTCGAGCATGTGATCGAGAAATCCCATGCCGGTCGAGACGTTATAGACGCCCTCGCCATCGAGGTTGACCTCGACGGTGATGCTGGTTTCCTTGGTAACCCGCTCAACGCGGGCACTACGCGACGGCTGCTTCATAGCGCGGTTGCTCTGATTGTGGGCTGCGGCCCGGATTTTCGGGATAACTGGCCGCCCTTGTAGCAAGAACAGGAAAAATTCGCCAGACCCTTGACCGGGCGGGTAATTTTCTATTGTTCTACCTCCACTTCCGATGACGCCCCGCCCTTGACCGGGCTGGGCCAATCACCACATGGTTGAGGCACGGTTGAAGCGTGGTGCCGCACGGGCGCCGATAAGGGAGAGAGCCATCAATAACAATTCATCCGACCCCGCCGGCTGGCACGGCACGACCATTCTTTCGGTGCGTAAGGGCGGCACCGTGGTGATCGCCGGTGATGGGCAAGTTACGCTTGGGCAAACCGTTATTAAAGCCAACGCGCGTAAAGTCCGGCGCCTGGGCAGCAGCGGCAAGATCATTGCCGGGTTTGCCGGCGCCACGGCCGATGCCTTCACGCTGTTTGAGCGCCTCGAAGGCAAGCTTGAGCAGCATCCCGGCCAGCTCATGCGGGCCTGTGTTGAATTGGCCAAGGATTGGCGCACCGACCGCTATTTGCGCCGCCTCGAGGCGATGATGGCGGTGGCTGACGACAAGGTCTCCCTTGTCTTGACCGGCACCGGTGATGTGCTTGAGCCCGAGGACAGCCTGATCGCCATCGGCTCGGGTGGCAATTTCGCCCTCGCCGCGGCGCGCGCCTTGATCGATTTAGACGATCTCGACGCCGAGGCGGTGGCGAAAAAGGCCATGGCGATTGCCGCCGATATCTGCGTTTACACCAACAATTCGCTGACGCTGGAGAAAATACCCGAATGACGAGCTTCAGCCCGCGCGAGATCGTCTCCGAACTGGACCGTTTTATCGTCGGCCAGAACGACGCCAAGCGCTCCGTCGCCATTGCGCTTAGAAACCGCTGGCGGCGCCAGCAACTGCCCGAGGATTTGCGCGAGGAAGTGCTGCCCAAGAACATCCTGATGATCGGCCCAACCGGCGTCGGCAAGACCGAAATCGCGCGCCGCCTGGCGAAGTTGGCGCAGGCGCCGTTTCTCAAGGTCGAAGCAACCAAATTCACCGAAGTTGGCTATGTCGGCCGCGATGTCGAGCAGATTGTGCGCGATCTGGTGGAAATCTCGATCCACATGACGCGCGAAAAAATGCGTAAAGAGGTCACCGCCAAGGCCGGATTGCACGCCGAAGAACGCGTGCTCGATGCCCTGGTCGGCAAGAACGCGGGCAAGGACACGCGGCAGAAATTCCGCGTGCGCCTGCGCGAAGGCGAATTGGACGACAAGGAAATCGATATAGAAGTATCGGAAAGCGCCGCCAGCGGCATGCCGACCTTCGAAATACCCGGCATGCCGGGGGCGCAGATGGGCATGCTCAATATCGGCGATATG
This sequence comes from Alphaproteobacteria bacterium, assembly GCA_029937205.1. Classification (GTDB taxonomy): domain Bacteria; phylum Pseudomonadota; class Alphaproteobacteria; order UBA828; family UBA828; genus PTKB01. The sequence goes on along the minus strand of JAPYQV010000002.1, from coordinate 20,802 downwards.
CTCGGCAAAGCCATGGGCGAGCAGAAAAAGCCGAAGCGCATGACGGTGTCGGAATCCTACGAAGTGCTGATGGAGGAAGAGAGCGACCGGCTGTTGGACCAGGACAAGGTGGTGCGCATCGCGCTCGAGACCGCGGCCAATAACGGCATCGTCTTTCTCGACGAGATCGATAAGATCTGCGTGCGCTCGGACCGCCTGGGCGGCGATGTCAGCCGCGAGGGCGTGCAGCGTGATCTGTTGCCGTTGATTGAGGGGACGCAGGTGGCGACCAAGCACGGCACCATCGCCACCGATCATATCCTTTTCGTCGCCTCGGGCGCCTTTCACCTCTCCAAGCCGTCCGACCTGTTGCCCGAACTACAGGGCCGCCTGCCGATCCGGGTCGAGCTTCAGGCGCTCGATAGGGACGATCTGAAGCGCATCCTCACCGAGCCGGAAAACAGCCTGATCCGGCAATATGTCGCGCTGCTCGGCACCGAAAACGTCACCCTGGTATTCGAGGACGACGCCATCGACGCGATTTCCGACCTCGCCGCCGAGGTCAATCAGGCGGTCGAAAATATTGGCGCGAGACGCCTCCATACGGTGATGGAAAAGCTGCTCGAAGAAATCAGCTTTGAAGCCACCGACCGCGGCGGCGACACCATCACCATCGACAGAGCCTATGTCGAAGACCGCGTCGCCGATCTCGCCAAGGACACGGACCTCAGCAAGTTCATTTTATAGGGTTGGGGCTGGCAGCTCAGAATCGATTCCTTCTCGACGATATGTCCCGCACCAACTCCCGCACCAACTTCCACTGTCATTTTGATCGTTGTTCCTGTTGTCAGGCGAGAATCCGCCGTAAAAATCGCACTCTCCAAATGCCTAGCACGCATTAATTATCATCTCCTAAAAACCGCTAAAATAGCATATAACGCAATAAATAAGGCTTTGATCGGCGCGATAACGCCTATCAAGTAAATTTTGGCCGAATTCCTTCCATAGTTGGAGAAACGTAGCGCAACCGACGTTTGGGGAGAGACATCACCATGAAAAGAGTGATCGTCATCGGTGCCGCCATAATTGGTTTTTTCGCCACCACGCTATTTCTTGCGCCTCATTCTGAAGCCGGCCTTGTAGAAGATCTGCGGAGCGGTAAAAGCGATATCAAAGCTGTCTCACAGGTAGGGGCCGTAATCGGTCTGGTGAGCGCCTGGAAACAGGCAAAGTCTTTTCCTGATTTCAAGGCTATCGCCTATAGCAATCCGTACCAACCCTTTACACAATCAGTTTATGGCGCCTATTCGGCTGAAGCGGCGATCAAAGAGGCGCTGGAACATTGTCAGAAAGCTTCCGGCAGTGTGTGCTTCGTGTATGCCGTTGGTGATGCCGTGGTCTCTGGCTACACACAAAACAAACTGGCAGATGTGATTGAGGCTTATGACCCTAAAAGTTCGAGAAATAATAGCTCCGCCGCTGCCCCGAATTCGGACACGCTATCCGGGCGCTCATACTGTAAACGGCCCGATGGGTTCGTATACATCAATTGGGGCAAGTGTGTGGAAACCGAGGCCATAACCAAGGCAGAGTACGGTCGTCTTGAGAAAATGGAGGCCGCCGCCCCGGAAAATTCAACAAAATCGACTGGCATCAAATATTGCCGACGAGAAGATGGCAGCGTTTTCCAGGCATGGGACATCTGTGGGCAAGCCAAACAGATCACCGATTTTGAATATTACGATAGGGTGGCCGACCGTATGGCAAGTATCAAAAGTTGGCTAAAGTCGATCGGTCTGGAGCAATATGAAGCGGAATTCCGGCGCAACGACATTACCTTGGACATATTATCAGAGCTTACTGATTCTGACTTAAAGGAAATCGGCATCAAATCCCTGGGTGCGCGAAAACGTATTCTGAAAGCCGCCAATTAGCCGATTATTTTGCCGCCGCACGTGCCTACGCTATGATGGCCGTAGCAGAACTGGTAGGCAGCCCCGGCTTTGCTCCACAATATGTGGTGGATTACAAAACAATACCAATTTTATTCGTTTAAAATCAGTAGCTTAATTATTCACCGGCCAAAACGGAATCGTGACGACCGTCACTCTCGGAAGAGGCTGCGGATTAGGCCGCCTTCGCGGTCTATGGTGCGTGCTTTCTCGCGGCATTCTGCCATCACTTCCGGCGGGATCATGCGGCGCGCCAGCCACAGGCCAGCGACGATGACCAGGATATCGTCGAGCATGCCGAATAACGGGATGAAATCGGGGATGAGGTCGATCGGGCTGGCGGCATAAAGCAAGACGCCGATCAGGACTGCTTTCGCCAACCAGGGTGTGCCGGGATGCTTGATAGCGAACCACATGGCGTGCAGCTCGATCTTAAGCGCCCGGGCTTTCTCCTTAACGCGCGCCACCCAGCCCATGTTACGCCCCACACTTAGCGACGACGACGCAGCCGCAGGTAATAGGCGCCGCCGCCGCCGTCGCGCGGCGTTGCCTGTTCAATCGCCACCACCATGGCACGGAGCGGCGGCTGGTTGAGCCAGCGCGGCACCATGCGGCGCAGCACGCCGCCTTCGCGCACCGAGCCCTTGCCGGTGATCACCAGCACGTTGCGGAGACCCGCCGTATAGGATTCGGCGATAAAATCATTGAGCGCCGCGTGGGCCTCGCGTTGGATCATGCCGTGCAGATCGACGCGCGCCTCGGGCCGCAGTTGGCCGCGTTTCAGGCGCTGCGCGTTGCGCTTATCGAGGCCGGCGCTCTTGCCGGGCGCCAATTTCGGCTGCGGTTTCGCCGCAACTGGCGCAGCGGGGGGGGGTGTTTTTCTGGCCGGCTTGGCCTTGTCTTTATTCTCAGGCGCGCGCGCCTTTTTTACCGTGATGTCGTCGCTCGGCGTTTGCGACTCCGTCGGTTCGGCACCTGGAGAAAGCGGCTTGATGCCGTCCGTCACCTGGCGCCACAGGGTTTCCTCCGCACGGCTTATTTTGCGCTTGCCTGCCATCGCCGGGTTCTTCATTTCCCGACGATGATGATATGCAGCCGCCGCGGGCCATGGGCGCCAAGCTGGATGGTCTGCTCGATATCGCCGGTGCGTGACGGGCCGGTCACCAAGTTAACCGTGCGCGGCATATAGTCATTCTCCGTGCCTTGCGCCCGCAGGTGTTTCCAGCCTTCCTCATAGGCGCCGGTGATATGCTCGGCGCGCAGCACGACGATGTGATTCTCCGGCAGGAAATTGAGCGTCGAGGGGCGCGCGGCATCGGACGTCAGCATCACGGTGCCTGTTTCGGCAAACGCCATCTCGGCAGCGGTGATGCTCACCTGGTCGGCGCCCTCGGCCTTGCCGCGCCGCAGATTGAGGAGCGGCCGCGCCGCCCACGGATAGGCGTCGAGACGTTCGTCGGGCGCCATGACGATATCGCTCGGCAGATTGTTCTGCGCCAGATAATCGGCCACCGCGCCCGGCACATCGCTGTCGTCCGATACGCGTGCCACACTGGCTTGAACGCCCTCTGCCATTTCGGCGAACAACGCTATCTGCGCATCATGCGGCTTGTCGCTCCGCGCCGGTATCAGATTAGACTTGCCGCTGTTGAGGCGTGTTTCCAACGCAGCCTGTGTTTCGGCCGACAATTCACCACGTCCGAGCGCGCTGCGCACATCAGCCATAATGCGTTCGCGCGCGTTCATGTCCGGTCGCCATGGTGACGTCTGTGGCGGCGCCATTCGGCGTGGAACGAGCCGCCTTCCGGCGCCGGCATGTCGCGCCCGGCCGTCCAACCGGAGGCAAACGGCAAGCTGGTGATGCGGCCACGGCGAGCGCCCATCAAACGCAGCGCGCGCCGGCCGAGCCCGGCGGCCATATGATAAAGAGCCGGGTGGCGCGCCAGCCAGGCCCAGAGTCCCAGACCCAAGCGATAGCGCGGCGCCAGCAATTTTGCATCGAATTCTTCCTCGCGTAATTTGCGCATCAATCCGGGCAGCGGAATGCGCACCGGGCACACCGCCTCGCAACGGCCGCAGAAGGTCGAGGCGTTGGGCAGATGATGCGCCTCTTTCAGACTGACAAGATTGGGCGTCAGCACGGCGCCCATGGGGCCGGGATAGACCCAGCCATAGGCATGGCCGCCGACCGTGCCATAGACCGGGCAGTGATTCATGCAGGCGCCGCATTTAATGCAGCGCAGAATCTCGCGGTATTCGGAGCCAAGCAACCGGCTGCGCCCATTGTCGAGCAGGATGACGTGAAAGGCGTCCGGCCCGTCGAGATCGTCGGGCCGTTTGGGGCCGGTGGAGAGGGTGGTGTAGGTCGAGAATTCCTGGCCAGTGGCGCTGCGCGCCAATATGCGGAGGATGGTGGTCATGTCCTCCAGCGTCGGTATCACTTTTTCCAAGGTGGCGAGCACGATATGCACGCGCGGCAGAATCTGCGTCAGGTCGCCATTGCCTTCATTGGTGACAATCGCCGTGGTGCCGGTCTCGGCGACGAGAAAATTGGCGCCGGTGATGCCCACATCGGCGGCGATAAAACGCTCGCGCAGCATGGCGCGCGCTTCGCTTACCAGCGCCGGCACATCGTCGAGCCGCTTCTCCGCGCCTTTGTCTTTGTGGTGTTCATAAAAGAGATCGGCGACCTGGTCTTTGGTTTTGTGCACCGCCGGCGCGATGATATGGCTGGGATATTCCTCGGCGAGCTGGACAATATATTCGCCAAGATCGGTCTCGATCGGCTCGATATTATTTTCCTCGAGAAACGCATTGAGGGCGATTTCCTCACTGATCATGGATTTGGATTTGGTCGCCGTGCGCGCCCCGGCAGCCTGGCAGATTTGCAAGACGGTTTGACGCGCCTCTTCCGCGGTCACACACCAATGCACCTCGCCGCCGCTTTCCTCGACCTTGGCGGCGAAACGATCGAGATAGAAATCAAGATGTTCGAGGCTATGGTTTTTGATCTCCACCGCTGCGTCGCGCAACGCCTCGAACTCCGGCAGGCGCGCCGCTACCTCGGCCCGCTTGACCGTGAAGCCGGTCGCAAACCGCGCCAATGCCTGTTGTAAGTCCGCATCGGCCAAACCCTCACGGGCACGGTCGACAAAATCATGGCTGGTGGATTGCATGCTTAGTGCCGCCTATCACAATTCAGTGGTGCGTAGGATCGCATTTTCCGTTTCCTTGGCAGGAGGGGACGCGAAGGCGATGTGGGCGCATCGGCGAGCGTTCCCGACGCCCCGAGGGAGCGGGAAAAGCGACCCGGCGGGCGGCGCTCGGAGGCCGCCGGACATCGTCGCGCGCCACTTGCGATGCCGCGGCATCGCGGCGCGCCTCGCTCCTTGCCGGAAACCTCCGAACGCCATCCTACGCACCACTGAATTGTGATAGGGGGCACTGGATCAGCGCGCTTTGGCGGAATTGCCGATGGCCGGGCCATCGGTCATGCCGGCGAGCACTTCGGCGACATGGCGCACCTCTATGGCGCGGCCCTCGCGCGCCATGCGCCCGGCCATGTTGAGGAGACAGCCGAGATCGCCGGCCAACAAGGTATCGGCGCCCGTCGCCGCGATATCGGCCACCTTGTCGCTCACCATGCGGGTCGAGATTTCGGGATATTTGACGCAGAAGGTGCCGCCGAAACCGCAGCATATATTGTCGCCGGGGAGCTCCTTGCGCGCCAGGCCAGCGATGCTGTCGAGCAGCTTGCGCGGCTGATCGTAGACACCGAGTTCACGTAAGCCGGCGCAGGAATCATGATAGGTCACGCTGCCCTCGAAGCGCGCCGTAACGCTCTTTACGCCGAGCTCATCGCTGAGAAACGACACCAGTTCGAAACTTTTGGCGGCGAGCGCTTCGGCGCGTGCGTGCCATTTCTCGTCGTTTGCAAACAGGGCCGGATAGTGCTGCTTGATCATGCCGGCACAGGAGCCGGACGGCGCCACCAGGGCGTCGAAATTTTCAAATGCCTTGATCACCTGGCGGGCAATGGCGCGGCTGTTTTTGACATCGCCGGAATTATGCGCCGGTTGACCGCAGCAGGTTTGCGCCTTGGGTACGCTCACCACACAGCCCGCATCCTCGAGCAGTTTGACCGCCGCGAAACCGACGCTCGGGCGATAGAGATCGACCAGGCAAGTGACGAACAGGCCGATTTGCGGCTTCTCGCGCATGTTTTCGAATTCCTCTTGGGGTATCGAATTCCCCTTGGACACAGGCTGGGAGATTAATTGACCAGCGAGCTGGCGTCGAGGCCGCGCGGCAGAAGCAACCAATAGCGGCCCTGATGCTTCATGCGCCCGGCCACTTCGCCGGCCTCCCGTCCGGTGCCCCAGAACACATCGCCGCGCACCGGGCCGCGAATGGCGCCGCCGGTATCCTGGCTCACCATCAAGCGGCGGAGCGTGCGATCCGGCCGCGCCGGGTCGATATCCGGCGCGCTGGCGTCGAGCCAGATCGGCATGCCGAGGCCGAGGAACCGGCGGTCGACCGCGAGCGAGCGCCCGGCAAGAAGGGCAACGCCCTGCGCGCCCTCGGGGCCGAGATCCGCCGCCGCGCCTTCAAGCCAACGAAAAAAGACGAATGAATTATTTTCCTGCATGACCGCCGGCGCTTCTCCGGGATGGCTTTCAAGCCAGGCGCGGATCGACTGCATGGAAACGTTTTCGCGCGTGAGGGTGCCGCGGGCGATCAAGCTGCGCCCGATCGCGAGATAAGGCTGGCCGTTGGTTGCCGCATAGGCGATGCGCCGTGCGCCGCCATCTTGAAAGCGCACCCGGCCCGATCCCTGAATATGGAGAAAAAACGCGTCCACCGCGCTATCGACCCAGACCAGTTCGAGATTCTGCCCGGCCAGGGCGCCACCATCAATCTCGCGCCGATTGGCATAGGGCAGCAGCGCACCATCCACTACCCGCCCGGCGATGCGCTCACCCTTGAAGGCGTCGCGGAAGCGACCGAGGGAAACAGTGACGAGATCGCCGGGTTTGCGGTAAAGGGCAATATTATATTCGTCATTTGGTTCCTCGGCGCCGCGCAATTCGGGCTCGAAATATCCGGTAAAGAGGCCCGTGTCCTGATCGTTATTGCGTGCCGCATAGGGCTGGAACCAATCCTCGAAGAACAACCGCGCCGCTTGATGATCGCGAATATCGCGCGCCCCGGCCGCTTCGCAGGCGCCCTGCCAGGCCGCCACGGTGCCGGGTATGACGCCGCCCAATGAGGCATCGCTTGCCCGCCTGAGCAGCTTGTCGCAGGAACGCAGGAACGCTTGCAAAGCCGCACCCTGCCGGTCGTTACGCCAGCCCGGCAAATCGGCAAAGGACGCCGGGCGCAAAACCAGCTGATCTTTGCGCGGCGGAGATGGTTCGGGTTCGGTTGCACGTTCGGGAAGGGCGGCGGGGGCACAGGCGGCAAGAAACAGCAGCGCGCCCAGGATCACCGCCAGCCCGGCTCGCGGCACGACGCGTCTCAATCGGGCGTGCGGGTCTCGACCAGGGCCCAACTGGGATCGCTGGAGCGCGTGTTGCGCGCGAAGGTCCACAAATCGACAACGCGCACGACGGAATCGGATTCGCCGTCGACAGCATCGCCATCTTCATTGCGGGTGACGCTAATTTGCTGGCTGCAAAATCGGACAGTGAGCCGCGCCGTGTTGCCGACCAGGTCCGCCGCCACAATATCGGTGGAATCGAGCGAGACAATCGCTGTCTCAACGGTTTCCTTGGCGGCAATGCGGGCCCGGATAGCGTCGGCGAATTCGTCATAGACATCATCGCCAAGGAGCGGTCGCAAAGTTGCCGTATCGCCCGCGGCAAAGGCCTCGACGATCATTTCAAAGGCACTCTTGGAGCCAGACTGGAAATGGCGCGGGCTGAATTGCGGATCGGCAGTCCTGATACGCATCAAACCGGCACGGACGACTTCCATATCGTCAGGCTCGGATTCCGGCTGCGCCGTCTCACGCTCGCCGATATCCGACAATTCCTTTTCGAACTTCTCGTCCTCGGATTCATCGCCGTGCCCGGGCAAGTGGATAACCTTGCCGGTATTTTGTTCATCCGGCTCTGTCGAGCGCGAGAATATATTGTTCGGGCGCTGCCGTTCCTGACCGGTACGGCGGCCAAGCGCGCTCCTGAGACGCAAAATCACGAATACCGCGATCAGTGCGAAAAATATAATGTCGAAATATTGGAACCCGTCAGACATATTCCCTTAATCTCTTGCCTAATCGCCCCATTCATCAGCAAAATCAACGAATGAGGCCACGTGTCTGTCGTGCAATTAGTCGCCTACGGCGCTATAGGTAGCCAAACCTGCATGCGCCACCACTTGCAGCAAGCCCTTATACATAACAAATAGACCTTCGCCCCTCAAATCGCAAGCTCAGCCATGATCCCTTTGCTCCTCTTTCTTGCCGTCCCCGCCGCCGAAATCTATCTGTTCATCGAAGTTGGCGGTCAAATCGGCGCCTGGCCGACTATCGCCATGATATTCGGCACCGCAATGGTCGGCGGCGCGATCCTCAGGTTTCAAGGTCGGCAGATGATAGCGCGGGCACGTGAACAAGTTGCTAAGCGCGAACTGCCGATCGCGGAAATAGCCGACGGGGCGGTTCTAGTGCTGGCTGCGCTGTTTCTGCTTACTCCCGGTTTTATTACCGATGCGCTGGGTGCCTTGCTGCTGATTCCGCTTCTCCGGCGCCTGGTTTTCGCCTTGCTCCTGCTCGCCCTACGAGCGCGCCTGCAAAAGACATCCCAGCAAACCGGGCCTGGTGGCAGCCACACCGGAGGGCCGATTATCGACGCCCAGTTCGAGGATATTAGCGATGCGGACAAACCACCACCCAACACTTCGAACAACCCGCCACCGAACCCTAGGCGGATTGATAGAGATTGAACGGGTGGTTGTGATAGGCTTTTCCCGTTGCGGCGGCGGGCAATCCCAGCCATATCGGCATTAATACTGGCCATTATTTGATGAGAGGTTTTCGCGATGAGCGATAAAGACACGAAAGAAAAAGGCAAAAAGAAGAAAACAGCGGCCAAAGACGATATCGCTGCCGCGGAGCCCACGCTAGATGCGCCAGATGCGCCCGCAAATAAAGCCGAAACGCCGGCGAAAGACGCTGACTCCCCCGACGAAGCGGTCGGTGTCGCGCCGGCAACCCCGGCACCCCCGGCAGCTACAGCAAGTGGCCCGCAAATCGGCATCCAGTCGCAATATGTGAAGGATTTATCGTTCGAGAATCCGGGCGCGCCGGGCAGCCTCGTCGGCTCGACCGAGCCACCGGACATCCAGGTCAATGTTGAAGTGCAGGCGCGCGCTCTACAGGCGGAATCTTATGAAGTTTCGCTGCATATCACGGCAAGCGGCAAAAATGGTCAAACCACGCTGTTTATGCTCGATCTGACCTATGGCGCGGTCTGCAAAGTGGTCGGCGTGCCGAAGGATTCGCTGCGGCCGGTGCTCCTGGTCGAATGCCCGCGCCTGCTTTTTCCCTTTGCCCGCCGCGTTCTCTCGGACGCGACGCGCGACGGCGGATTTCCGCCGCTCATGCTGAACCCGATAGATTTCCTCTCACTCTATCGCCAGCAACAGCAGCAGCAGAGTAAAGCCGCCACGAGCGATAAACCGGCCGCCGACGCCTAATATATGCCGGCAAGTTCGACCGCTTAGCGATTCCAGATCGGATCGTCCAACGTCGCGATAAAATCGGCGTGGGCTGCTTTTTCCGCACTGCTTGGCGCGTGCGGGCGCGGCGCTCTGGCGCTGCGCGCCGGTTGATCACCGGATTCCACTGCTTCTACTTTCGCCGCGCTCAACACCAGGCCCGGCTGACGGCCACCGATAAGCTCGAGATAGACTTCGGCCAGCAATTCCGCATCGAGCAGTGCGCCATGCAGCGTGCGGTGCGAATTGTCGATTTCAAAGCGCCGGCACAAGGCATCCAGGCTGGCCGGCGCGCCGGGATATTTTTTCCGCGCCAGGGCTACCGTATCGATCGCCTGGCTGGGTGGTATCGATTCGCCGCCGATCCTTTTGAATTCCGCGTTGAGAAATCCCAGATCGAAGGCCGCATTGTGGATGATCAGCTTGTCATCGCGCAAAAAAGCGCGGATATCCTCCGCCACATCGGCGAAGATAGGCTTGTCGGCAAGAAACTGGCTGCTCAGGCCATGGACGTTAAACGCGCCCTCCGGCATGTCACGCTGCGGGTTGACATAACATTGGAAACTCTCGCCGCTGGCGACATGATTGATCAACTCAATGCAGCCGATTTCGACCAGCCGGTCGCCGCCGTTCGGTTTCAGCCCAGTGGTTTCGGTATCGAGAACGACTTCACGCATCTGACACTCCTAGAAGACGGCCGCTTAGAAGACGGTCACTGCCGGCGGGCCAGCAGCGTGGCCAATGATCGCCGCGCCGCGCCGCCAGAATTCTGGCAATCTCGCCCACCGCGCGCAAGGATTCGCGCTTGTCCTGCCCCGTCTGGATTATGAAATCGGCGCGCCGGCGCTTTTCCCAATCGGGCATTTGCCGCGCCACTATCGCATCGAATTTGCTTGCCGTCATGTTCGCGCGTCGCAAAACGCGGGCGCGCTGAACGAATGCCGGCGCCGTAACCACTGCCGTCGCATCGCAACGCGCCTCACCGCCGGTTTCAAACAAAAGTGGAATATCGAGCACAGCCAATCGGCAGCGCTGGCCCTCGGCAATGCTAAGAAAGCGGCGTTCGCCGTGGCGTACCAGGGGATGCAGTATGGCCTCCAAGCGGCGCAGTGCGGCGCCGTCTTGAAATATCGATTTACCCAAGACTTTCCGGTCAATGTAGGCGCCGCCAGCCGCTTTCTCGATCACCGCCTCGGGGAATTCCGTGCCCACCTCCGCGACCGCGGCGCCGCCTTCAGCCATCAGGCGGTGCACTTCGGCATCGGCATCCCAAATCATCGCACCATGCGCGGCGAAAGCCCGCGTCGCCGTGCTCTTGCCCATGCCGATCGAACCGGTGAGGCCAAGAATCATCATCGCCCGGCCCCGTTTACCCGCCCGCCACGATTTGGTGCAGCTCGGGCGTGACGTCCGGATCGACGCCAAACCACGCGGCAAAACCCGGCCGGGCCTGATGCAGCAACATACCGAGGCCACCCACAGTCCTATTGCCGCGCGCACCTGCGGCGCCAAGCAGCGCTGTGCGCAACGGTGAATAGACAAGATCGCTCACCACGGCATCGCTTGGCAGCTGAGACAGGTCGAGCTCAAGCGCCGGCTGGCCGCTCATGCCGAGGCTGGTGGTATTAACCAGTAGCGCGGCATCATTGAGCGCGGCATCCCGCCCGGACCAGGGCTGGATGCGCACTTCCGCGCCCATATCCGCAGCCAGTTTTTCGGCCCTCTCCTGCGTACGGTTCAGCAGGATGATGTCTTTAATCCCGGCCGCGATCAATCCGGCACAGACCGCTCGCGCGGCACCGCCCGAGCCAAGCACCACTGCCGGCCCGTCGGCGGGGTCAAATTCCGGCGCTTCGGCGCGCAGATTTTCCATGAAGCCGTAAGCGTCCGTATTATCGCCAAGCAGCGTACCGTCCGCTTTGACCGTGACCGTGTTAATCGCACCAATGCGGGCGGCAAGCGGCGTAACCTCGCCGACCAAATCAAGCGTCGCCTCCTTGTGAGGTATGGTGAGGTTGCAACCGGCAAAACCGAGAACCGGCAGCGCACCGAGCGCGTCCGGCAGATTTTCCGGGTGCACCGCGAGCGGCAGATAGGCGCCGTCAATGCCGTGCTGCTGCAGCCAATAGCCGTGCAATCGGGGTGAGCGCGAATGCGCCACGGGCCATCCCATGACACCGGCCAGACGCGCTTCGCCGCCCAACATCATGACGCGACGATCCCGCGCGTGCGCAGGAATTCCAGTAGCGGCAAGAGCGGCAAGCCGAGAATGGTAAAATAATCGCCCTCGATCTCATCGAACAGTTGCGCCCCCAGGCCCTCGAGCCGATAGGCGCCGACACAGCCGAAGGCCTGATCGCCGGCAGCCTGCAGATATGTTTCGATGAAGGAGTCGGAGAAGGCGCGCATCTTCAGCCTGGGCGTGCCGACATAGGACCACAGGCAGGTTTCGTTCTGCATCACACACACCGCCGTGGCGAGGCGGTGGTCGGTGCCGCGCAGCAGGCGCAACTGATCACCAGCGTCACCTACATCACGCGCCTTGTCGAGCCAAACGCCACCGCAATCGAGCAATTGATCCGCACCGATAACCAGACAATCCGCCGCCTGCCGGCTGATATGGCGCGCCTTAAGCTCGGCCAAAGCCAGGGCCGTCGCTTCCGCGCCCTCAGGCTTCATGGAAACCTTCAATTCATCCTCATCCACGTCCGAAGGACGTTTTTCGAAAGCCAAGCCCGCGCCCCCCAATAGCGCGGCACGCGCGGAGCTGGCGGACGCCAATATGAGTTTTTCTTCGCGATGATCTGCGATGATATTAGACCTCCGGCGATTCCTCTTGACCACTCGATTCAAGAGCTTTTAGGTTTAGCAACCAGAACAATAGAACGGGCGGATAATTACATACATGGTGATCGCTACAGAATACCCTGACGCCACCATAGAGAACACGGCCTCGAGCTATGCCACGACCCGCGATCAACTGAGCGAATTTCTGATTCGTACAACGCTAATAGAGAGTTACCACAGCTTTGCCCGGCACGACAAACCCTACCCCTTCGCGTTACCGGCAAGCCTTCGGCCAGGCATCAGTACGGCAGCCTACGAACACCCCTTTCAGCGATCGGCGCTGATTCTTCTGGTCGATGAGCCGCTTCCGGCGAGCTTACGCAAACATATCCGGTTCCGTTCGGCGAATGAGATGACGGCTGCGAATTTAACCCGCCTGGCGCCTGAAATCGCCGAGGATATGATTTCGCCGCAGAGGCTTTCCATGGCGGACGAGGGATTTCCCGTTCTGCTGAGCCGCCTGCTCGACATGGATTATGCCCTCCTGATGCAGCGCCCGAGCGAGAATGCAGCGATCAGCCTCAGCCATGTGCATGTGAAAGTCGAGCGCCTGACCGATAACGCGGTGCGGGTGCTGGCCCGCGATCTCGGCTATATCCGCCGCACGCTTTATGAGAAGGGCGAAGCGCATGCCGAAATACTGGAGCGCAAATATTTCGAATATTTCGGCTTTGCCGCCAACGCCTCAGGGCGGAAATGTGCCGCTGCTATGGCAGCGCAATTGCTTGCCGCAGAAACCGCCCGCTTTGCCGTGTTCGCTTCGTGCCAGGAAGATTGCCGCCTGACAGTGATCGATGAAAGCGGGACGATCTCCCATCATTTGTTGATCCGTCTGGCGGCGGACACCCTCAAGCGTCTCGGGGCCGAACAGGTGGAACATTATTCGATCCCCGAAACCGCAAATTCCGGCGCCGATGCCGTCGTTTGCTACCGTGCGTGCTTTCAGCGTACCACTGCGGCTCGGCCGACCGAATCCTCGACCACTGCCCGCGCCGATAGCGGCCTGAATGAACCCTGGTTGGAACCGACCCAGGCGGCTGTGCTGCCCTTGCCCGGCCACAATGCACCGGCCCTGCCATACAAATGGAATTCATAGGGCACGTCCTAGGCTATAGATCGCCGTCAATATGCTTGGCATGGAGCTGGATTATGGCGGCGGCAGTTTCCTCAATTGAGCGGCGCGTGACATCGATCACCGGCCAGCTTGTTTTGGAGAACACGCGGCGCGCATGCTTGACCTCTTCGCTCACCGCGGCAGGGTCGACATATTCCGTTTCCTCGTCCTGTCCGATCATGCGCAACCGATTGCGGCGGATGTCGATAAGCTGATTGGCGCCGCAAGTGAGGCCAACCACCAGCGGTTTTTTTAAACTTTCCAGCTCCGGCGGCAACGCACAGCCCGGCACCACCGGCACGTTGGCGGTTTTGAAGCCGCGATTGGCAAGATAAAAACAGGTTGGTGTTTTGGAAGAACGCGACACGCCAACCAGGACGATATCCGCCTCTTCCAGCGACCGCGCCGCCTGTCCATCATCGTGCAGAACAGCGAAATTCACCGCTTCGATGCGATCGATATAATGGCCATCCATAACATGCTGACTGCCCGGCAGGTTTTGGCTTTCAATGCCGAGATACCGGCTCAGTGTGGCTATGACCGTATCAAGCAAAGGCACGCACGGGACATCGAGTTCGCGGCATCCCTCCTGCAGCTTTTGGCGCAACTCGGCATCGACTAGGGTGAACATGACGACGCCGGGATTGGCGGCGACACTGGCGAGCACGCGCTTCAGCTGATTCTCAGAGCGCACCAGAGACCACAAATGTTCAATCGCCTCGACGTCGCCAAACTGCGCCACAGCGCCGCGCGCCACCGTGATCACCGTTTCACCCGTGGCATCGGAAACCAGATGAAGATGAAAACTGCGGCTGCTCATTGTTGATCCATCAAGTGTTTTGGACGCTAAATAATCTGTGCATAAGGCCGGCATAACATGTGCGCGAACGCGGGGAAACGCTGTGCGACCATTTTACCAACATTCCGTTCTGCGCTTTATTTTTGTCTTATGCCCAATATCCCTGGTCCCGGAATTTGCGTGGATATTTGTAACGCGCTTAATCTTATCCCACTGTTCCCCGCTTTGTCTGGTGGCGGACATCAGGCTGTATCATGGCGTCCACGCATGGTATCCCGATTCAGTCCGCCCATACGAACGATCAGCCATCCTCTTTACGATGCGTGCACGGAATTGGGGATAGACACGAAATCCCCAGGACTCAGCGCCCTACTACAACTACTACTACCTTTAATTCTTATAAGAATGTAAGAGAAGTAGGCATTCGAAGAAACGTTCATAACCCGGCGATACCGCCCTTCAAGATGAGATTTCCATAGGATCCGATGTGATGGCCAAACCGTTATTATCTGCGCTAAATGGGGTGCGCCAAAATCGCGTGCCATTCTGGTATATGCGCCAGGCGGGCAGGTATTTGCCTGAATATCGTGAATTACGGAAACAGGCGGGAGATTTTCTCGATCTGTGTTATTCGCCGAAGCTGGCTGTTGAAGTCAGCCTGCAGCCACTTCGGCGCTATGACATGGACGGCGTTATTCTATTTTCGGATATTCTTGTGGTGCCCCATGCGCTCGGTATCGGATTGCGCTATGCCGAGGGCGAGGGACCTCTGTTGGAAGCGCTCGATAGAGGCGATTCCCTGCCGCAATATGAGCCTGATAAATTTCTTAGCAAACTGTCGCCCATATTTGAAACTTTGAAAGGCATCGTTACCGATGCGCCAGCCGAGGCAACGGTCATCGGCTTTGCCGGAGCGCCTTGGACGGTTGCGACCTACATGGTTGAAGGCGGAAGCAGCCGTGATTTTGCCAAAACCAAATTGTGGGCGTTTCAGGACCCCGAATCGTTTCAGCAATTGATCGATCTACTGGTCGATACGACATCGGATTATTTAATGGCGCAGATCGCCGCAGGAGCGGATACGGTGCAGATCTTCGATAGCTGGGCGGGTGTCCTACCGGAAACGGCCCTGCGATGCTGGAGCCTCGCGCCGATCTCAGAAATTGCCCGCCGTGTCCGGCGGAAATATCCCGATGTGCCGATTATCGGTTTTCCACGCGGCGCCGGCATTGCTTATTCACAGTTTGCGCCAGAAGCGGACATTTCAGCTCTTTCGTTGGATTCATCGGTGCCCTTGGATTGGGCCGCCGATACCCTGCAACCTGACAGCGCGTTACAGGGAAACCTCGATCCACAATATCTTGTATGCGGTGGTGCCAAGATGCTCGAAGAAGCGGAACGGATTTTAGCGGCGCTGTCCGGCGGCCCCTTCGTATTCAATCTCGGCCACGGCATCGTGCCTTATACGCCGCCAGAGCATGTTGCCGCGCTCTCCGAATTTATTCATTCCTGGAAGGCATGAGCCGTGGCCAGGACCGCGGTTGTTTTATTTAATATGGGCGGCCCTGATTCGCTTGATGCGGTCGAGCCCTTCCTGTTCAACCTCTTCAGCGACCCGGCGATTATCCGCCTGCCGAGATTGTTCCGCCATTTCGTTGCCGGCCGGATCTCGCGCCGCCGGGCGCCCATCGCACAGGAAATTTATCGCCAGATAGGCGGTAAATCCCCGATCGTCGAACAGACCCTGGCCCAGGCGAAGGCGCTTGAGGTGGCGCTTTCGGATCTCGGAGAAGTCCGGGTATTCGTTGCCATGCGCTATTGGCATCCGAGAAGCGAGGTTGCGGCGGTAGAGGTCAAAGGGTTTATGCCGGACAGAATCATGCTGCTGCCGCTCTATCCGCAATTCTCCACCACGACGACCAAATCATCGCTCGTCGATTGGTACCGGTCGGCACATAATATCGGACTGGCTGCATCGTCCGTAACGACCTCAGCGCTGTGCTGCTACGCCACGACAGAGGGCATGATCGAGGCGCAGGCCGAGCTCATCGCGCCGCTTCTGAACGCAGCCGCGGCGAAAGGGCCGGTGCGCCTGCTGCTCTCGGCCCATGGTTTGCCCGAGCGCATCGTGAAAAGTGGCGATCCCTACGCCTGGCATGTCGAACAAACGGCGGCGCGCATTGTCGCCAAGCTTGGCATCAACGGTTTGGACTGGGCGCTCTGCTATCAAAGCCGGGTCGGCCCCATGCGCTGGATCGGCCCGGCCACAGATGATGAAATCAGACGCGC
This sequence comes from Alphaproteobacteria bacterium, assembly GCA_029937205.1. Classification (GTDB taxonomy): domain Bacteria; phylum Pseudomonadota; class Alphaproteobacteria; order UBA828; family UBA828; genus PTKB01. The sequence continues at coordinate 4,103 of JAPYQV010000002.1, read as the reverse complement.
CGGCGGCGAAGGCATGGCGTTGGTGGTGGCGCCCATCGCGTTTGTTTCCGAGCATTCGGAAACATTGGTGGAGCTTGATATCGAGTATCGCGATCTAGCGCGGGCGAGCGGCGTACCGGCCTATGACCGCGCCCCCGCCGTTGCCTGCCACCCATCCTTTATTTCCGCCCTGGCGGATTTGACGCGCCAATGCCTGAACCGCGCACCGGCTGAGGACGACAGCATGTTCTCGCATACCGGCGGGCGCGTTTGCCCGGCGCACCATAAGGGCTGTCCGCTCGCAGCGGGCTGACCGGGGGCGGGAGTAACGCTAAATGGCAGATGATATATTTGTTTGGATAAAAGCCTTTCACATCGTCGCCGTGGTGGCGTGGATGGCGGGAACGCTCTATCTGCCGCGCCTCTTCATCTATCATTGCGCTGCCGAGACCGGCTCGCCCCAGGCTGAGACGTTCATCGTCATGGAACGCAGATTGCTGCGCGCCATCATCAATCCGGCCATGATCGTCAGCTTGGTTTTGGGTGCAATTCTGTTATCTGAACCGGGGATGATCGATTGGGCCGGCGATATTTGGATCTATCTGAAACTCGCCTTCGTTGCTGTGTTGGTGATCCTGCACGGCTTCCTGGCACGCTGGCGGAAGGCATTTGAAGCGGGTGAAAACCGCCATGACGCGCGCTTTTTCAGGTGGATCAATGAGGTGCCGACGGTGGCGATGATCGCTATTGTGATCTTTGTCGTGGTCAAACCATTTTGAATTTAGATTAATCAGCATTTGACTTTCGCGCTGGGTGTTCGATAATCCGCCTACCGAACGCACATCGTGGGCGAACAGGGTCGCCCGGTGCGCCGGTCTTTCTGAGTATCTTCAAGAAAATCTTCCCAAGAAAATCACCATCTTACGGCAACTGTGTGCCGTTCCGTGATCATCCGAAATCCCCCGCTATATCATCTTTTAGGTTATCGACCTTATGCATCTCCAAGACCTTAAAACCAAATCGCCCAAGGAACTCCTCGAATTTGCCGAGAATTTGGAAATCGAGAACGCCGGCAGCATGCGCCGCCAGGACCTGCTATTTTCCATTCTCAAGCAATTGGCCGAGAATGATGAAGTCATCACCGGTAACGGTGTTTTGGAGGCGTTGCAGGACGGCTTCGGATTTCTGCGTTCTCCGGATTCGAATTATCTACCGGGGCCAGATGATATTTATGTCAGCCCGAGCCAAATTCGGCGTTTTTCGCTGCGCACCGGCGATACGCTGGAGGGACAAATTCGCTCGCCCAAGGATGGTGAGCGTTATTTTGCCCTGTTGAAATTGGAGACCATCAATTTCGATGCGCCAGAGAAAATCAGGCACAAAGTCAATTTCGATAATTTGACGCCGCTCTACCCGGATGATCGCTTCACCCTCGAATTGGATGATCCGACGGCGAAGGATACGACCGGTCGTATCCTTGATCTGGTGGCGCCGCTCGGCAAAGGCCAGCGCGCCCTGATCGTAGCGCCGCCCAGGACCGGCAAAACGGTGATGCTGCAAAATATCGCCCATTCCATCGAGGCCAACCACCCCGAAGCGGTTTTGATTGTTCTCTTAATCGATGAACGGCCGGAGGAAGTCACCGACATGGATCGCTCGGTCAAGGGCGAGGTGGTCAGTTCCACCTTTGATGAGCCCGCCACCCGCCATGTTCAGGTTGCGGAAATGGTCATCGAGAAGGCCAAACGCTTGGTCGAGCATAAACGCGATGTGGTGATTCTGCTCGATTCAGTTACCCGTTTGGCGCGCGCCTATAACACGGTGGTGCCGTCGTCGGGCAAGGTGTTGACCGGCGGTGTCGATGCCAACGCTTTGCAGCGCCCGAAACGCTTCTTTGGCGCGGCGCGTAACATCGAAGAGGGCGGCTCGCTAACCATCATTGCCACCGCCTTGGTCGATACCGGCTCGCGCATGGACGAAGTGATTTTTGAGGAGTTCAAGGGCACCGGCAATTCGGAAATTATTCTCGACCGCAAGCTGGCCGATAAGCGCACCTGGCCGAGCATGGATATCGCGCGCTCCGGCACGCGCAAGGAAGAGCTGCTGGTTGACAAGGGCACGCTCTCGAAAATGTGGATCCTGCGCCGCATCCTGATGCCCATGGGCGTGGTCGATGCCATGGAATTCCTCATCGACAAGACCAAGGGCACGAAAAACAACCAAGACTTTTTCGATTCCATGAATGCCTAGAGGGATTTCTCGCTAGCCGGCATGGATTTGTACGGCCTGGTGTAAATCATAATGGCGATAGATTCCGCGCAGCGCCGCCAAATCCCAGTGCGCGGTATTTTTTACATGCTGGCGACAGCAATTGTCGTTTTCCCGCTGCTCAACGCCTCGGTCAAATATCTCGCGGCCGATTATTCTTTGGTGCAGATCATCTGGGTGCGCTCGATCGTCCATTTCGTGTGGATGGTGGCGCTCTTCATGCCGGGGCTCGGCTGGCAACTCTTTGCCACCCGTCGCCTCGGGCTTCAGCTTGCCCGCTCGGCTCTGCAACTGGTTGCTTTGATCGCCTTTGTCATTGGACTAATTCACATTCCCATGACGACCGTGACGTCGATCTATTTTACCAGCCCGCTTATCGTTGTTGTGCTGGCTGTTTTCCTGCTTGGCGAACGCGTTGGCATTCGTCGCTGGGTGGCGGTGCTGTTCGGATTTCTCGGCGCGTTGGTGATTATTCGCCCGGGCTTCGAGGGCATGCACTGGGCGGCGCTGTCGATTCTCGCCTCGGCCGTATTTTATGCGCTCTACCAAATCCTCACACGCCGCGCCGCGGATCATGACGATTTCCGCGTCTCTGCCGTTTACACCATTGTCATCGCCCTGGTGGTATCAAGCGCCGCCGTACCGTTTTACTGGGAGACGCCGATTGGCTGGCTCGATTGGCTGGTATTTGTCGGTCTGGGTGTTTTGGGCGGCCTTGGTCACCTCTTCGTCATCAAGGCCTATGAGCACGCGCAAGCTTCCGTCGTCGGCCCGTTCGACTATGGCCAATTGATCGGCGTGACGATTGTCGGGTATCTGGTGTTTGCCGAATTCCCCGATCTCTGGACCTGGATCGGCGCCGCGATCATAATTTCGAGCGGCATATATGTGGCACGCCGCGAGCGCCGGGTGAAAACCCTCGCCGGTGAATCTACCTAACGCAAGCCCATCTGCCGCAAGATATCCCGGGTGAGCGGTGCGTCGGCATCGCTCAGTTGATTCAGGATAGTGTAGTGATTGGCGTCGGCGACGATCTCTAGTTCGCAGGCGCATCCTGCTGCCCGGCAGGCCGCGGCATAGCTGCGGGATTGACGCAGAAATTCCTCCGTTTCCCCGTCGCCCACCGCCACTGTCAGCGTCGCGCCGGCTGGTGGCAGGTCAAACAATGGGCTGAATTTCCGCGCGGCGGCCTGGTCAAGGCCGAGCTCCACATTGATCGAGGTCCCGATCAACGGCGCCAGATCAAACACGCCGCCGATCGCCGTGATGGTGCGGACAATATCCACCGGCGCGCCGTAGGCCGGCCAATCGGTTGCCAACAGCTCGGCCGCGAGATGGCCACCGGCGGAATGGCCGGCCACATGGATTCGCTCGTTGACAATATTTCCATACAGCCAAAGGATCGACGCGCGCACCTGCTCGATGATCTCGCCCATGCTGGTGTCCGGCGCCAATCCGTAATTGATATTGGCCAGGGCGCCGCCGGCTTCGATGACGGGCTCGGCGATAAAGCCGTAATTCGCCTTGTCGTTGGAGCGCCAATATCCGCCATGGATGAAGACGAGCAGGGGCGCGGAGGCGGCGCGCGCTGGAAAATAATCGAGCACCTGGCGTGCCGCCGGGCCATAGCGCACATCCTCCTGCCAGTCGAATTTGGACTTGGCTCGCGCGCTTCCTTCGGCCCAGCCGGCGCGCACGCTCTCATGTTCGGGATGGCGTGCGCGTATATTGTACTCAGCCTCGAGAGCGGCGTATGTCATGGAATGAGGATGGTGGAACCCGTTGTTTTGCGTGCTTCCAAATCACGATGCGCTTGCACAACATCAACCAATGCATAGCTCTGATTGACCTCGATC
>JAPYQV010000337.1 GCA_029937205.1 Alphaproteobacteria bacterium | reverse complement strand
TGGCTACCTCGTATTAACTCGGGCGGGCAGTCGCGCTTGCCGGAAAGCTGAACGCATTCCGGATATTCTAATACTTCGCCTTCAGCTCCTGGCTTCCGCTATGATCGCCGCCGGAATAAGGAGCGGTCATGGATCCAAAGAATATCGGCGAGGCGGTTGAAATTTATCGCGGCATGCGGCTGGAGCAACGCCGGCTCGACCGTTTGCCGGAGAGTTGCACGCCGCGCGATACCTTTGAGGCCTACGAACTGCAGAACGCGCTCAATGCCCGCCTCGCCGATTTGGGCCAGGGTGTGGTGAGCGGCCATAAGATCGGCTGCACCACCAAGGTCATGCAGGAATATCTCAAGATCGACCAACCGTGCAGCGGCGGCATCTACGCCAACACGGTGTACCTTGAGCACGGCGAACGCGCCCACGCCGAATTTTGCGGCCCCGGCGTGGAGTGCGAAATGGCGGTCCGGCTTGGCGCGGATCTCGGGCCCGCGGGTGCTCCCTATGACAAGCACAGCGTCGCCGACGCGGTCGAGAGCTGCATGGCGGCGATTGAAATCGTCGACAACCGTTTTGTCGATTATACCAAGCTCGACATGCTGACCCTTCTGGCCGATGATTTTTTCAATGCCGGCTGCGTGCTCGGCGCGCCGGTCAGCGATTGGCGCGCGCTCGATATCGAATCGTTGCGCGGTGAGATGACGATCAATGGAATTTCGGTCGGCGAGGGCTACGGGCGCGACGTGATGGGCCACCCGTTCAACGTTCTCGCCTGGCTCGCCAATAGCTTCGTCGACCGGGGACGGGCACTGAAAGCCGGCGAATTCGTCCTCACCGGCAGCCTGGTGGAAACCAAATGGTGCAAAGCAGGCGATCAAGTGCAAATCGAAATCGACGGCCTCGGTACAGCGGAGATGAAATTCGCTGCCGATTAGTTGCGCGGCAAAGCGTCCATGAGCAGGCGGCCGACGGTGATCATTTCTGGGATCGTATCGGCGAACGCGCCAAGCGTGGCGAGCAGTTCTTCCCGCGCCGCGCCTGAGGGCCGGCCCTCAGCTGTGTCGAATTCCCTGAGCTCAGCACCGAGGCTGAGAGCGGCGCCATTCGCTGCCGTACCAATTTCCACTGCGGCGGTTTCGATTTCGCCGTTTTGAAAGAGCGGCGCCAGGGCGTCCGCCGACGCACTCATATAGTCAGGCCAATGTGCGAGATGGCGATAAAGCGTGGGAACGATGCCGCGCGAGCCATCATCGCCGCTGACCCGCAAAAGCTTCACTCGTTCAGCCAGGGCGGGCGGCATGTCTTCCAACTGAACCACGGTTGGCAGCGCGGGAAATGTGGCGGGCGCCACCCGCTTTCCCTGTTCACCACCGGCGCTCCCCCGCGCCTGATCCGAGGCAAGCAGCCCCATCAACACGCGGACAGCGATGATGTTGTGCGGGTTGGCGGTATTATAGGCGGTGGCGATATAGCCGATGGCGGCGATATCCATGGCTGAGAGGCCGAGCGCCTCGGCCTCGCTGGGTGTCAGGGGCGGCAAGGCGATGGAAAGCGGCGCTGCCGTTGCCTCGCGCGCCGCCGCGCTCAAGGCGCCGGAACGCATGGCCGGGGCGAGCACCCGCCAGCTCCATTCCAGGACGCCGTCATGGGTGGCGAGATGACGGTAGATCAGCGCCACCATGGGCACGCGGCAGCACGCCTTGATCTCACCATAGATCGCCTTGATCTCGCTGCCGGCATCCTGTTCGGACAATTCAGGCAATCTTGTTGGCTTTGCCACATTCGCCTCCCATGATTTTTTTCCGCGCCTATAATGGCGCCATGAAAATCATAACCGCACGTCCCATCGATACCGACTCCTTTGCGCCCTATGGCCAGTTGCTCGACGTTCCGCCGAAGCCGGGGCGCTATGATTTCCAAGCCGAGCTCTTCAACGGGCGGAGCGACGCCAAGCCCAATTTGCTGTTGGCGCGTGCCAATGGGATATCCCTGCCGCTCGATATGAAAGTCATGGAGCGCCACCCCCATTCCAGCCAGGCTTTCTTTCCGCTCGATGCCGAGCGCTACATTGTCATGGTCTGCCCCGGCGCCGCAGACGGCAGCCCGGATATGGCTCGTCTCGACGCCCTCCTCATTCCTGGCAACCTGGGCATCAACTACAATCCCGGCACCTGGCACCACCCGATGACAGCCCTCGACAGCCCGGCAAACTTCGCCGCCCTGGTGTGGGAAGACGGCAGCGAAGCCGATACAGAGTGGTACACCCTCAAGCCAGAACAACAGGTGCGTATCGAGGAATAATTAATATTCTCGATTTTCCAAACGGCACCACCCTCCGGAATGCGCCCAGCATTCCGGCAAGCGCGACCGCGCGCCCGAGTTAATACGAGGTAGCCAAGAGCGCGGATGCGCTCGCCCGGCGTTTGAGGGACCACCAAAAAAATGGGGACAGGCTTATTAATTATTCCCCGAGTGGTGCGAAAAACGTTTCGCCGGTGGGGGTCCCGTCACAAGCGGCGCGGTTGGTGTTGACCATGTGGATGAGGTGGGCAAGGACCGAGCGGCCAGCGGCGCCGTAGAGTACCGGGTCCACATCGGCATACATGCGGCGCACCATGTCGGGAATATTGCCGACGCCATCCTCTAGGCATTTCAAGATTTGTTCCTCGCGCGCTTCGCGGTGGGCGATAAGCGCCGCGACAAATTCGGCGGGCTCTTCGATCGATCGGCCGTGGGTCGGCCAGAATGTGGTTTCCGGGCGCGCGCCGAGGCGCGCCAGCGAGGCCATATAGTCCGCCATATCGCCGTCCGGCGGCGAGACCACTGTGGTCGACCAGCCCATGACGTGATCGCCCGAAAACAATGCGCTCTCCTCGGCCAGGGCGTAACAGAGATGGTTGGACGTGTGGCCGGGCGTGTGGATAGCCTCGAGCGTCCAGCCGGCACCTTTGATAACGTCGCCGTCGCGCAGTGTCACATCCGGGGTGAAATCATTGTCGGCGCCCTCTTCGACATCATCCCCCGATTCCCCACGACCGTGCGGGCCGAAGCCGTAGGATTTGGCGCCGCACGCCTCTTTCAAATAGCGCGTGGCGGGAGAATGGTCGCGGTGGGTGTGGGTGACCAGCAAGTGGCTCACCGTTTCACCCTGAAGGGCGCTCAGCAACGCATCGACATGGCTGCCGAGGTCCGGCCCGGCATCGATCACCGCCACCTCGCCGCGTCCGATAATATAAGTGCCGGTGCCGCGAAAGGTGAACGGTCCGGGATTATTGGCGATCACGCGCCGGATCAACGGCGACAGGGTAGCGCAGACGCCGTACGCAAAATCGAGGTCGCGGCGGAACGGGATGGCGGCAGCCATGCTCTAAAGCCCACCCGGGCGCGAGGGGTCTTCGCCCGGCGGGCCGCGCCGGCCGGGGATGCCCTCGCTCCTCGGATTGCTTGATGGATTGGTTTCGTCCTCCGCCGCACTACCCGTGCCGGTCAGATGGAGGAAGATATCCTCAAGATCGGGTTCATCGGTGCTGAGGTCGCGAATCGTGACCCCGGCGCGGTGTACGATTTCGAGGAGTTGGCTGATTTCCGTATCGCTGCGCCGGTAACGCAGCGCGAGATGGCGCGGCCCGCGCAATTCCGTCTCGAAGGCTTCCAGGCCGGGCGGTATTTGCGCCATGTCCTCGACGCTGGTGATGACCAAACTCTTGACGTCGAGGCGCTTGATCAAGCTGGTGGTGGGCTCGCAGGCGATCAATTTACCCTTGTTGATAATGGCAATCTGGTCGCACAGCGCCTGCGCCTCTTCGAGATAATGCGTGGTCAGCACCACCGTCGTGCCGCGCCTGTTGAGCTCGCGCAAATGCGACCACAATTGCTGGCGCAACTCCACATCGACGCCAGCCGTCGGTTCGTCGAGAATGACCACGGGCGGCGAATGGACC
>JAPYQV010000336.1 GCA_029937205.1 Alphaproteobacteria bacterium | reverse complement strand
CTCATAATTCCAATTGGTCGATTTAATGAAATAGGACAGGCCGGCCATCATTGGGATCGGCAGCATCGGGTGACGGTACGGCCCGCCGGCTTCGAGCAGTAAAACCAATACACCCGCTTCGGCTGAGAGGCGGTTGGCGAGCACGCAACCGGCCGTGCCGGCGCCGACAATGACATAGTCGAATTGCTTCATCTTCCCGATGCCTTCAATATCTCCCGCGCTCGCAACAATCCTCCGGACATTTCTTATGACCTACCCAACCCTGTTCAGCCCGCTTCAAGTCGGCGCCCACACCTTACGCAACCGCATCGTTCATACCGCGACCGTTTCGGGCTATGGCGCCGCCATGCGGCCGACCCAGCGCCTAATCGATTACCACCAGTCGCGGGCGGCGGGCGGCACCGCGATGATTGTGACCGAGTTGATGCCGGTGCACCACACGTCTCTTGCCAACCCGTTCCTGATCAGCGTTTTCGACGAAGATAATCTCGATTTGTTCAAGCGCTGGTCCGAAGCAGTGGAGGTTGAGGATTGCCGCCTCGTCGGCCAGCTCGGCCATGTCGGGCGTCAACAATTATGGAACCCGCTGGCAACGCCGGTCAGTGCCTCGGCGCGACCCGACCCATTAAGCTGGACCGTGCCGCATAAAATGACTCTCTCTGAGGTCGAGGAAATGATCGAAAGTTTCGTCGATGCCGCCGAACGCCTGCAACGGGCCGGCTTCAGCGGTGTTGAGCTGCACGGCGCGCATGGCTATCTCTTAACCCAGTTCATGTCGCCTTTCTCCAATGATCGCGACGATAAATATGGCGGCGACCGCCTGGGCCGTCTCGCCTTCGTGCACGAGATGATCAGCGGTATCCGCGCGCGCTGCGGCGCCGGTTTCCTGATGGGCCTGAAAATGCCGTGCGACGAAGGGGTTGCCGGCGGTATTACGCCGGAGGAAGCAGAGGAGATTGTCAAAATATTTATCGCCGAAGGCGGGCTCGATTATTTCGCCTTCAGCCAGGGCAATTTCAGCCCCAGTCTGGAAAATCATCTGCCCGATATGCATTTTGCAAAGCGGCCCTATCAGCACCTCCATGCGCGCATGAAAAATCTCTGCGGCGATATTCCGGTGGTGACGCTCGGGCGCATCGAATCGCCGGCCGCCGCCGAGCAGCTACTGGTTGAGGGTTGCGGCGATCTGGTCGGCTTCAGCCGCGCCCTGATCAGCGATGCCGCCTGGGCCAACAAGGCGCGGGACGGACGCGAAGGCGAAATTCGCCCCTGCATCTATTGCAATTATTGCTGGGGCGAAATCCATGCCGGGCGCGGCATGACCTGCATCCACAATCCTGAATTGGCTGAGGCCGATGAAATTAGTTGGCAGCCGCCGCCGGCCCCAGCAGCCCGGCGGGTTGCCGTGATCGGCGCAGGCGTGGCCGGACTGGAAGCGGCGTGGATCGCGGCGGCGCGTGGCCATAAGGTCGATTTGTTCGGCGCCGCGCCGGAGCCCGGCGGCGGCGCACTGTGGGAATCACGCCTGCCGGGGCGAGCGGATATTACCGCGGCGCTAGCGTTCCAACAGGCCCGTGCTGCCGAAACCGGCGTCACGTTTCATCTCGGACAGCTCGTGACGGCGGAGGAGATTGCGGCGCTCAAGCCCGACGACGTGATCCTCGCCACCGGCGCAACCATGACCTGGCCCGCCAATCTAGCGGTCTGCTCGGCGGCGCGCGACCTCAAAACCACCAGTCTGGAACTGCTCGCATCCGACACACAAAGAAACGGCACCGCCGTGCTGTTCGACCAGGACCACAGCGCCGGCTTTTACGCCGCCGCCGAGCTTTTCGCGGCGCGCTTCGAGCGCACCATCATCATGACGCCGCGCCCGACCATCGGCTCCAAGGTGAATTTTATTTCGCTGATCGGCGTCTTTCGCCGCCTGGCCGCGCTACGAATCGAGATCGTCCCGCTCAGCCTGCCGCTGGCGTTGACGGACGGGCACCTCAGCTACCGCAATGCGCTGAATGGCGACGCTGGCGAAATCGGCAATATCACGTGCCTCACCTACGCCACTCCGCGCGCCGTCAACGATAAACTATTGGCTGAGCTCGGCGCGCTTGGACTAAATGTACAGGCGATCGGCGATTGCCGCGCACCGCGAAATATGGCCGCCGCCATCCATGAGGGTCATGAAGCAGGACTGTCATGCTGATTGGCAATCATCGGTAAACTGGATTATTGATATCAAATTGATGATGCGGACAACAAATGATCCGCCGCATGCGGGGGCGCAGCGACCATGACAAATATGTTGGAAGTCGAGGATCTCACCAAGATATTTGTCATCGGCAAGGATGCCAATCTGATCGCCGTCAACAATATCTCCTTCAATCTGAAACATGGCGAGACCCTCGGCTTGGTGGGCGAGAGCGGCTCGGGCAAAACCACGGTGGGGCGCTGCATTCTGCGCCTGATCGAGCCAACGGAAGGCCGCATCACCCTCGACGGCGAAGATGTGACAGCGCTCGACGCCACGGCCTTGCGCAACTTGCGCGCCAATATGCAACTCGTCTTTCAAGACCCGTTCGGTTCGCTCAATCCGCGCCTCACCGTTTCGCAAACAATAGATGAACCCTTGAAGTTGCACGGCATGGCGCGCGCCGAACGCCGCGAGCGGGTGGCGGAAATGATGCGCCTGGTCGGCCTGGAGCCGCATTTCTATCATTATTATCCGGCCGATCTAACGGCCAGCGAGCAGCAGCGCGCCGGCATCGCCCGGGCGCTCGCCACCAAGCCCGAATTCGTCGTGCTCGATGAGCCGACCTCGATGCTCGACCCCTCGGCGCGGGCGGAGGTTCTGGAACTGTTGCAGAATATCCAGAAGGAGTTGGGCACCGCCTATATCTTCATCTCGCACGATCTGACCTCGGTGGCCAAGATCAGCCACCGCATTGCCATCATGTATCTCGGCCATATCGTCGAACATGCGCCAACCGACATCATCATGCGCAGCCAGCGCCACCCCTATAGCCGGGCGCTGCTGTCCGCCGTGCTGTTCCCCGATCCCGCGCGGCCGCCCGACCTCTATGTCATTGAGGGCGAGATTCCCACCGCCATCAACCCCAAGCCGGAATGCCCGCTCTACGGCCGTTGCCCAATCCGCGAGGATGCCTGCAAGACCGAAGTGCCGCCGATGGTGGAGGTGGAGCCGGATCATTTTTCCGCCTGCCGGCGCTGGCGTGAGGTGGCGGCCGGCACGTCAGCCTAAATCCGCCGCGAAATTTATAATCCGCCCAACGCCAGTTGTTGACTAGTAATTTCTGGGGGTGGTAGGCTGAAAAAAATGTAAACAAACGATCGTTTGTTAGTGCGTCGGGCAGATCGGCAAAGCAACATATGAGGGAGATTTAATCATGAAACTGGGAATTCTCTTACAACGCGGCGTATTGGCCGCCGCCGCCGCCGCGTTGATCGCGGCCGGCGTGGCTTTTTCGCCGGGCGCGGCGCGGGCCGGCGCGGACACCATGGTTATCGCCATCCCCGGATTGCCGCAGGGCATCGACGTGGACAAGCATGTCAGCCCGCAGACCTGGAGTATGGGCGCCCAGGTTCTGGAAGACGGCATGAGCTGGGAGTGGATCGATTTCCCCTTCAAAACCGGCGCCGCCTGGGATCCGTCGACCCTGCCCGGCTTCGAATATCCCGACTATATCGAGCAGAAGACGCTGGTCCCCGGAATTATCGAAAAATGCGATCTTGAGACCGACGGCAAGCGCGCCGTTTATCACCTCCGCAAGGGTGTGATATCGCCGTGGGGCAATGAATTTACCGCCGACGACATTTTGTGGCGCATCGAACGCGGCAAGGCCACCGGCGCGATCAACAATTTCCTCGAATATCTGGTCAACATGCCGGGCCAGACGATCAACCAGCCGGAAAGCGGAGGC
>JAPYQV010000335.1 GCA_029937205.1 Alphaproteobacteria bacterium | reverse complement strand
TGCGCACCGATGTCGATCTACGTTTACAATTGAGCGCCCGCCACAAGCAGCATTAAGCGAGGAGAATATAGTGACTGATTACATTCCAACCAGCATCGATTGGGTGCGTGAACAGATCGAGCTCTATGAACGTAGCGGCGGCACCGAAGGCACGACGTTACGCGATACCGGCTTGCCGTGCGTTATCATCACCCATACCGGCCGGAAAACCGGCGCCACCAGAAAGACCGCTCTGATGCGGGTTAAAGTGGATGATTGTTATGTGTTGGTCGGCTCCAATGGCGGCAATCCAAAAGACCCTGTGTGGGTGTCCAACTTCAGAGCCAAGCCGGATGTTGCAATAAGAGACAAGGCGGAATTATTTAAGATGCGGCTGCGCGAAGTTCACGATGACGAGGAACGCGGGCGGCTCTGGCAGGCGGCGCGGGAAGCCTTTCCCCCTTATGATGAATACCAGGCTAAAACGCCGCGAAGAATTCCGGTATTTATTGCCGAGCCGGCTTAAACAAACAAAAGCCCGCCGCTCATCTCTTTACCGCGCCCAGCGTGAAGCCACGTGCCAGATGCTTGTGAATCAATAGGCCGACAATGACGATGGGCAGAGCGGCGACTGTCGCCAGCGCCGCTTGGATTCCGGCCACGCCGCTATAGAGAAACATATTGACGGGGATGGTCACGACCGTCTTTTCCGTCAGCACCACGGCGAGCAGAAATTCGCTCCAGTTGAGAATGAAGATAAACAGTCCGGTGGCAACCACGCCGCCCTTGATCAACGGCAAAGTGACGCGGAAATGCGCCTGCCAACGCGACATGCCGTCCATCATCGCGGCTTCTTCGATTTCGGGTGGTATCTCGTCGACGAAGCTCTTCAGCATCCAAAAGGCGAACGGCACCGTGAACGCAACATAGGCAAGAATAAGCCCTATATGGGTGTCACGCAGGCCAAACCAGCCAAACATGATTAACAGCGGAATGGCGACAATGACGGTTGGAATACCGCGCACCGTGAGAATCGCAAGCGCCATATGATGGCCGCCGGCGCGATAACGCGAGAAGCCGATTGCCGCCATCAGCCCGATGGACAGCGCGATGAATGTAGCGGCGCTCGAAATGATGAACGAGTGGAGAAGGGCCCGCCATGAAGCGCCGTTGCCGTCGACCCAACCGGTGGCGAAATCGACGGAGATCAGCGGCGCGTAGTTGGCCCAGGTCGCCTGATCCGTGATCCACACCGGCGGCGTGGCCGCCCATTCGAGTGTTGGTTTAAACGAGGTCCAGACCATCCAGAAAATAGGAAACAAGGCGAATGCGAGGCCGGCAAATAGGCCGAGGGCGTGATGCCAGCGAAATGATTTTTGCCTCATTTACATCAATTTCTATATCGACAATCGCATTCAATTCTCATCTGCTCGAGCCTCGGCGAGTAGATTGTGGCGATGCAAATATTTCTGTTTGTATTGTATTCTAGCCCTCTAACGCCGGGTGGGGGCGTGGTTTTTCTTTTTAATAAGCCCTCAAACGCCGGGCGGGGACATCCGTCCCCTAATTTGATTCGTCCCTCAAATGCCGGGCGCGCGCATCCGCGCGCTTGGCTACCTCGTATTAACTCGGGCGCGTGGTCACGCTTGCCGGAATGCTGGTCGCATTCCGATTGGTGGTGCCGCTTGGGAAAATCTTTGTGGATTGTTTTTTTGAGTGCCACACCGCCAAACCACCTCCCCGTTCATTGCATCGCTATTTTGTTTCGTGCTTAGTGTGTAGCAACGTCTCGATAACAGCGGCAATATCCTGATCTCCGTAACCGTCCTTAGACGTTTGGTCGAGCAGTGCCTTCAATGGTTCGAGGATCGCGGTGTCAATGCCGAGCGCCTTAATGTCCGCCATAATTGGGCTGAGGCCCTCGAGCCAGGCGTCGGTCGTAGCCTGTATGTTTTCATCGTAGCGCCCCGTATCGGCGGCCCGCCCCGAGCTATTGAAATAGCTCATCAGCGATCCGCCCATGACAAAGGGCTCAATGACATTGCGCGTGAAAATTTCGACCGGGATACCGCTCTGGCGGCAGATCGCCGCACCATAGAGGAAACTCAGCAAGGCCGAATAGAGGAACGAATAAAGCGCGCTCGCTGTTCTGATTGTATCCGCCGGGCGATCGCTGATGAAACTGGGCTGCCCACCCAGGCCATCGAGCAGCGGGCGCAGCCGGTTGAAAAGATGTTGCGGCCCGCCATAAAGCGTTGCGCCGCGGCCGGCGCGGATATCGTCCGGCGTAACGAGAATGGCGCCTTTCAGGAAAGCGATATCGCTTGCCTCGGCCCAGCGCGCCAGTTCGTCAACCTCCTCGACCGAAGTGGTACTCAATTGCACCAAGGTTTTACCGCGCATTGCCGCGCCGACCTCGTCGGTCATGACGGCTTCGCGCGTCGCCGCATGACCCAATAAGCATACAATAACGACCTCGGACCGACGCGCGGCCTCGGCCACGCTTGCCGCCAAATGGGCGCCCATCTTCTCCAACGGTTCGGCCTTTGCTCGCGTGCGGTTCCAAACCGTGACAGTGAAACCATTGGTGATGAGCGCATCGGCCAATGCGCTGCCCATCAGCCCCAAGCCAATCACACTCACCCTAAGTTTTGTGCTCTCCGTGCTCATGGCGCTCCCTTTGGTGCGACGTTCGACCCCAGAAAACCGTTGGTGCGATTGGACTATGATCCTGCATGATTGTCTATTTTGGCGCGGCGCAGAGCGCATGGGTTCTTTCATGTTGATCTGGCCCTCAAACGCCGGGTAGACACATTGATTAACAGACCGTTAACCATGCCTGGGTAAAATGGTTAACTTGTAACAGGGAGCAACCAGATAGCGAGTTCAATCGTGTCCGAAGGTGACATCATGCGCCGGACGAAATCTCAGCTCGTTGATGAAGTTAGCTAACTTCGGCGGCGGGTTGAGGAATTGGTCGCGAACGACAATAGATACCGCAGTTTGATCGAAGATCAGCCGGATTTCATCTCGCGCTACCTGCCGGACGGTACATTGACCTTCGTCAATGGCGCCTACGCCCGCCAACACGGCTTCTCGCCCGACGGCATGATCGGCAGGAACATTTTCGAATTTGTGCCGCCGGAGGAAATCGACCGGGTGCGCAGCTATCTTGAAAACTTCTCACCCGACCAGTCATTCGACCGGATCGAGAATCAGGTTGTCATGCCGGATGGCGCTCTGCGTTGGCAGGAATGGACGGACCGGGCATTTTTCGACGCGGCGGGACGCGTTGCCGAGCTGCACGCCTTCGGTCGCGACATCACCGAGCGCAAGATGGCCGAACATGAACTGCGCGGCAGCGAAGACCGCTTCAGCGAGGCACAACGCATCGGCCGTATCGGCAGCTTTGAACATCACTTTGTTGCCCAACACTTCACCAATGATGTGCTTCTTTGGTCCAATGAAACCTGTAGGATTTTCGGCCTGGATCCCAAAAAAGACACGGTGACAGCGGAATTGTTGATTTCGCTTATGCACCCGGATGACAGGAAGCAAACGGTCGAAACCTATGACAAGGCGATCGCAGGCGAGAAAAAATATAGCTGCGATTACCGCCTTTTGCTGCCGAACGACAAAATTCGCTACGTGCACGAACGCGGCGAATTCGCGTTTGACAGCGCCGGAAATCCGGTGCGCTCTTTTGGCACCGTTCAGGACATCACGGAGCGCAAGCAATCAGAGGAAGCCTTGGCGGACAGCGAGGCGCGATTGGCCGAGGCGCAACAACTCGCCAATGTCGGCAGTTGGAGCGTATTCATTGAAGAGGGCCAGCAAAGTGAAACATTATTTTCCGCTCAACTCTGTCGGATATTCGGAATTGAGCCGAATTCGGTGCCGCAGGGAACCGATGCATATTTTGCCAGCGTCCATGCGGATGATCGCGAACGCGTGAAATCGGCATGGGAC
>JAPYQV010000334.1 GCA_029937205.1 Alphaproteobacteria bacterium | reverse complement strand
GGCGGCGAACCGCGCCTATCCGGCATGGCGCGCCAAGACGGCCAAGGAGCGCGCCAAAATTTTGCGCAAATGGTTTGATCTGATGATGGAAAACCAGGAAGATTTGGCGATTATCATGACCGCCGAGCAAGGCAAGCCGCTCGCCGAATCGCGCGGCGAGATCGGCTATGGCGCCTCCTTCGTCGAGTGGTTCGCCGAGGAAGGCAAACGCGCTTACGGCGACGTTATCCCGCAGCCGATGAACGACCGGCGCATCGTCGTCATCAAGGAGCCGATCGGCGTCGTCGGGCTGATCACGCCGTGGAATTTCCCCAACGCCATGATCACCCGCAAGGCCGGCCCGGCCCTGGCGGCGGGCTGCACCGTTGTCGCGCGCCCCGCCTCCTCGACGCCCTATTCGGCGTTGGCCCTGTGTGAGCTCGGCGAGCGTGCCGGCATACCTGCCGGTGTGCTTAACATTCTGACCGGCGCGTCGCGCGAAATGGGCGCGGAGATAACCTCCAACCCGATCGTGCGCAAACTCTCCTTCACCGGCTCCACCGAAGTCGGCAAGATCCTGATCGAGCAATGCGCGGCGACGGTGAAAAAATTCTCCATGGAACTCGGCGGCAATGCACCTTTCATCGTCTTCGACGACGCCGATATGGATGCGGCGATTGTCGGCGCCATGGCGTCGAAATATCGCAACACCGGGCAAACCTGCGTCTGCGCCAACCGCTTCCTGGTGCAAGACGGCGTCTATGACGAGTTCGCCGAGAAACTCGCCGCCGCGACCGATAAAATGCGTGTCGGCCCCGGCCTCAAGGGTGAAACCGAGCAGGGACCGCTGATCGATATGGCGGCGGTCGAGAAGGTCGAGGAGCATATCAAGGACGCGCTCGACAAAGGCGCCAAAATCATTACCGGCGGCAAGCGCCATGAGCTTGGCGGCAGCTTCTTCCAGCCGACGGTGATCGCCAACGTCAACACCCAGATGAAAGTCGCGCGTGAGGAGACCTTCGGGCCGCTTGCGCCACTGTTCCGCTTCAAGACCGATGACGAGGCGGTGCAACTCGCCAACGATACGGAGTTCGGCCTCGCCGCTTATTTCTACAGCCGCGATATCGGCCGCATCTGGCGCATTGCCGAGCAACTCGAGTATGGCATCGTCGGCATCAATGCCGGCATCATCTCGACCGAGGTGGCGCCGTTTGGCGGCATGAAGGAATCCGGCATCGGCCGAGAGGGCTCGCATTTCGGACTGGATGAGTTCATGGAGGTTAAATATCTCTGCATGGGCGGCATTGATTCGTAGGTAGCTCATGTCAGATTTTGATCTCTTCGTCGTTGGCGGCGGGTCGGGCGGCGTCGCTTGCGCGCGCCGCGCCGCCAGCCATGGCGCCCGTGTCGGCCTGGTGGAGGAAAGCCGCATGGGCGGCACCTGCGTCCACCGCGGTTGCATTCCCAAGAAGTTTCTGGTTTATGCCTCGCATTTTCACCACGAATTTGAAGATGCGGCGGGCTATGGCTGGACCGTCGGCGAGAGCAGTTTCGATTGGGCCACAATGGTGGCGGCCAAATGTAAGGAGCTTGATCGTCTGGAAAGCATTTACCGGCGCCTCCTGAAGGAATCGGGCGTAACGTCTTTTGATGGGCACGGCGCGCTGATCGATGCCAACACGGTCGAGGTCGACGGCGCGCGCCACAGCGCCGATACCCTTCTTGTCGCCACGGGCGGGTGGCCGTTTATACCCGATTTACCGGGCTCTGAACTGGCCATCACGTCGAACGAGGCCTTCGACCTGCCGGAACTGCCCGAACGTATCGTAATTGTCGGCGGCGGTTACATTGCCTGCGAATTCGCCTGCATCTTCAACGGGCTTGGGGTCGAGGTGGTTCAGCTCTATCGCTCGGACATGATCCTGCGCGGCTTCGATATGGATGTGCGCGAGATTTGTTGCGAAGAGATGCGCAAGACGGGTGTTGATGTGCGATTGAATGAGAATGCCGTCAAATTGGAGAAAAGCTCGAACGGTATCGTCGTGACCACCAGCCAGGGGAACCGTCTGGAAGTAGACCAAGTCATGTTCGCCACCGGGCGGGCGCCCAACACGGCGGGTATCGGCATCGAAGAGGTCGGGGTCGAGCTCAATCACAAGGGCGCGGTCAATGTCGATTCAGGCTCATGCAGCAATGTTGCCAACATCTATGCGGTCGGCGACTGTACCGACCGTGTAAACCTCACTCCGGTCGCTATCCATGAAGGCCGGTGTCTCGCCGAGACGCTCTACAACAATAATCCGCAGATCCCCGATCACCGCAATATCCCGACCGCCGTCTTCACCCAGCCGGAAATCGGCACCGTCGGCATGAGCGAGGAAGACGCGCGCACCCATTGCGCCGCCGTGGATATTTACAAAACACGCTTCCGCCCGCTCAAACACACCCTCACGGGGCGCGACGAGACCGTGTTCATGAAACTGGTGGTCGACCGCAGCAACGACCGCGTTGTCGGTTGCCATATGATCGGCTCGGGCGCGGGCGAGATGTCGCAGCTTCTCGGCGTCGCCATCAAAGCCGGCGCCACCAAGGCGCAGTTCGACGAAACCGTTGCCGTGCATCCGACCTCCGCGGAAGAACTCGTCACCATGTACGAGCCTGTCACAGAGCACGACCCGGGAGTGATGGAATGATCTTGCCGCGCATCCTTGAAATGTGAATTCAGCATTGTTAATTAATGAATTAGTGGAAAAACCTGCTGTAAAGGCGTATAGGCAGCGCCTTAATCTCTTTTCGATGCCCAAGGAGGCATAATATGGCTCGCAAATGGAGCCCGGAGGGCTGGCGTGAATTGCCGATTCTCCAGCAACCGAATTGGCCTGACGCGGCGCTTCTTGATAACACCGAAGCGCGCCTGAAAAATTCACCGCCATTGGTATTTGCCGGCGAGGCTCGCAACCTGCGGGCCAAATTAGCCGATGCCTGCGAAGGCCGGGCGTTTCTGCTGCAGGGCGGCGATTGCGCCGAGAGCTTTGCCGAATTTCATGCCGACAATATCCGCGATACCTTCCGCGTGTTGTTGCAGATGGCGGTGGTACTGACCTATGGCGCCAAATGTCCTGTGATAAAGGTCGGACGTTTGGCCGGCCAGTTTGCCAAGCCGCGTTCCGCCGATACCGAGACCATTGACGGCGTAACGCTGCCGGCCTATCGCGGCGACATGGTCAATGGCATGGCGTTCGAGGAAGTGGTGCGCACGCCTGATCCCGACCGTCTGATGCAGGCCTATTCCCAATCCGCCGTCACACTCAATCTGTTGCGCGCATTTGCCCAGGGCGGTTATGCCGATCTGCACCAGGTGCAGCGCTGGAATTTGGGCTTTGTCTCTGAGAGCCCGCTCGGCGAACGCTACAAGGATTTGGCTGGCCGCTTGACCGAAACCCTCGATTTCATGGCCGCCTGCGGCCTGACCTCGGAGACGACGCCGCAAATTCGCGAAACCGAATTTTACACGTCGCACGAAGCGCTGCTGCTCGGCTATGAACAGGCCCTGACGCGCGTCGATTCCACGTCGGGTGATTGGTACGCCTGCTCGGCCCATTTGCTGTGGATCGGCGATCGCACGCGCCAGCTCGACGGCGCGCATGTCGAGTTCCTGCGCGGCGTGCGCAATCCCATCGGCCTGAAGACGGGGCCGACGATGGAGCCGGACGAGCTGATCCGCCTGATTGATGTGCTTAACCCGGATAACGAGCCCGGCCGCCTCACTCTTATCGCGCGCATGGGCGCCGACAAAGTTGAAGCGGCGCTGCCGCCGCTGCTGCGTGCGGTGAAACGCGAAGGACGGAATGTACTCTGGTCCTGTGATCCAATGCATGGCAATACGATCAAATCCTCGAACGGTTATAAGACCAGGGTGTTCGACAAAATACTCTCCGAAGTGAGCAGTTTTTTCGCCGCTCACCGGACTGAGGGC